>JBILTS010000152.1:0-4626 GCA_044371405.1 Bacteroidia bacterium | reverse complement strand
GTTCAGATGTGCAGGTAGAGGGTTTTAACAACGTTACCGCCGATCCCAACCTGGCCAAATTTGGTGGTACAGATGACAACGACAACAGCGGTTCCATTACCTACCTCCGCATGGAATTTGGCGGTCTGGCTTTTGAACCCAACAAGGAGATCAATGGCCTCACCCTGGGCTCTGTGGGCAAAGCAACTACGCTGCACCACATTCAGGTTAGCTTCATCAACGACGACGGATTTGAGTGGTTTGGCGGCAATGTAAATGCCAAACATTTGATATCATACCGCATTACCGATGACGATTTCGATACTGATTTCGGATGGGGCGGTGCCGTACAGTTTGGTATTGCTGTAAAAGATACCACCCAGTATGACCTTACCTACAGCGCACCCAGCGGAGCCAGCACAAGTGAAACATTTGAGAGCGATAATGACGCTGCCGGATCAGGCAAAACGCCCTACACCCGAGGTGTGTTTAGCAACATGACCGTAGTAGGTCCTGTGCCTATTGGCTCTACCTACAGCGCGCTGGGAACCGTTCCAAAAGCAGCTTTCCGCCGTGGAGCCCGTATCCGTCGTAACAGCCGCCTGAGCATCATCAACTCGGTGTTCATGGGCTACCGCAACTTCCTGATGTATGATGGCGACAGCACTTTCAAGGCCTCAGGTGCCCGCGACAGCGTATGGAACGATAACGTGCTTTTCCGCAATAACCTGATTGTAAACAGTGCTGCCGCGGCTGCTGCGAGCACCAGCAATACCGGACTCGTAGAAGTGGCTTCGGCAAACGCGCCATTCCTGAATCGTTTTGATGCATGGGTTCGCAATGCTGCTACTCAAAATAAAATCAACCCAGTGGCATATACTGCTAAAACTGTATTGGAAGATCCTCAAAATCCTACCGCTCCAAACTTCCGCCCTGTTTCAGGTTCGCCTGCACTGAGCGGTTCAAACTTCACATACAGCCGCCTTGCTGAGTTTGGTGTGTTCAACGGTGTAAATACCATTGAAACCGTTACTGGCGTTAGCTTATACCCAAACCCCGCACAAGACAATATCAACCTGGAATTTGGCTCTGCACAGCGCTTCGAAGCTGCTGCAAAAATTGTTGACCTAACCGGTAAAACCGTTATGAACCTTGGCAACTTGCAGGTGAACGGTGGTTTGAATACGATTTCAGCCAACATCAGCAACCTGAACAAAGGCATCTATCTAATGGTAGTTGAAGGCAGCAAAGGCCGCATCAGCCAGCGCTTTATAGTAAAATAAGGTAATTATTGATCATAGGTTTAGTTGGGAAAGTCCCGCCTGAAAAGGCGGGATTTTCGTTTTTACACCCCATACCTTTGCAATTCCCAATGAATATAGCTGAACTCACTGCGCTGTTTCGTTCACACACCAACGCTGCATTGGCCGAGGGCATGTCACGGTATATGAAGTATCACTTCCCCTATCTGGGCATCCAAAAGCCCCTGCGCAGCAAGCTGGAGAAAGATTTTATTCAGACAAACAAGATCCAAAAGTTTGACGTGCTTAAAGGAATTATCAAAGAACTATGGGAACAACCGGAGCGGGAGTTTCAGTACACGGCCATGGAGCTGATGCTGAAATCCAAAATCTGGAAACACCGTCAATCACTGGATTTATTGCAGTATTGCCTCACACAAAAAAGCTGGTGGGATACGGTGGATATGCTGGCAAGCCGCATGGTGGGTCCTTATTTTCAGGTTTTTCCGGCCCAAAGGGATGAAACCATAGAAAACTGGCTGAATGGGGAGAATATGTGGCTGAACCGCACCACACTGATTTTTCAGCTGAATTACAAATCAAAAACGGATGAGGGTTTACTGTTTGCCTGCATAGAAAAACAGATAGATTCCAAGGAGTTTTTCATCCGAAAGGCAATTGGATGGGCACTGCGACAATATGCAAGAACAAATCCTGAATCCGTGGTTGTTTTTGTGGATGCACACAACCTAAGTCCGCTAAGCCGGCGTGAGGCCCTTAAACATTTTTCAAAACCATAAAAAAAGGCCCGTCGTATGACGGACCCTTCTTTTATAAAGCTATCGCTGTAATCAGGAAGTCTTATTTGGTAGCTTTCAGAGAAATGGTGATTTCCATTTCCTTGCTCACGATACCGTCCTTGATTTTCTTCTGGGCAGCTTCAGCCAAGTTCAGGTTTTTGCTGTCGTAGTTAATGCCCCAATCCAGGCGATTGATGGTGGCTTTGCCGGTGGCAGTTACAGTGTTTCCTTCAACCTTGATGGTAGCAGGGAACGTGATTTTGCGGGTGCTGTCGCGCAGGGTGAGGTTTCCGCTCACTTCGTGGGTGTTACCCTCAGAAGCTTTTTCTTCCACGCTCACGATTTCAAATTTACCGGTTGGGAATTTGGCTACGTTGAAGAAATCTTCAGCCATCAGGTGACCAACGAGTTTTTTCTGGTAACCGGTGTCCGTAAGATCGGTGTTTTTGATGCTGTTCATGTCAATAACGAATGAACCGGCAACTACTTTTCCGCCTTCCACGCTCAGACTACCTTCTTTGATACCGATGGTACCTTTGTGCTCGCTGGCAGCAATGATTTTAGAACCGCGCCATTCCAGAGAACTGTTGGCGGCGTCTACGGCGTACGTTCCCGCATTTTCTCCGGCTTGGGCTGCTGAATCAGCATTTTCAGACTGTTGTGAGTTTCCTCCGCAGGAAGCCAGCATACTCAGTGCGGCAATCCCGGCTACGTAAAACAATGTTTTTTTCATGGTTTTTTATTTTTTGTTAATTGGTTTTATATGCAAATATATTTGTTTAAACAAAATTATTCAAGTTGTTTATAACAAAACAAACAACAGATTTGCTATTTGGTTTGATTTCTGAGAATTACAAAAGGGATTTTCTCAGCAATCCAACGTTGCATATGTCCCCTATCTGGCTTTGCCTCAAGCATTAGAGAACCTAAAACAAGGTCTACATCACCATCATTATCGAAATCGCCCGCATCTGACACTATCCAGCGGCCGAGATTGGACAGCGATATTTGTTCGGGCTGAAGAAATCCATTTTGCGTACCTTTCCAAAACAGGCAGTCGAGTGGACTGTTACGGGTCCAATCAGGGAAAAAAGAGACTCCTATCAGATCTTTTATACCATCCAAGTCAAAATCATACAACTGAGCAGCATAGGCACCCGGCATGGGCAAAAATATTTTTTGCTTAAATTTCAGATCCCCGGTATTTTCAAAAAAATAAATACCATGATATGGCTTAATGATGGGATAAAAGTCTGCATTGTCCCCAGCAGTATAAATAATATCCTCATCTCCATCCGAATCAATATCCACCATCTGAAAACTACTGCTACCATTGTATGGGGGAAAACCAACAAGCTTTACTGCTGTAAAATCCCGCTTGCCTTGGTTTATAAACAATTCAATACGTTCATTCGCCTGCCCAAACAATGCAACAATATCCATCAAACCATCGCTGTTTATGTCAATTATTTCTGTTCTTATTGCGCCGGGGGTTGTTGAAACATTTATTTTTTCAAATCCTGTTGTTTTGCTTGTGAAATGAATTGACAAAGCACCGGTGTACTTGCCAAACTCGCAAATCACATAATCCTCGTAGCCATCCTTATCCAGGTCCATTGCATTGGCATGTACAGGTCTTTGCAATTTATCAATCAATACTGCAGGTAATCCACCGTTTTTACGCGGTAGTTTGACCAACATTCCCAAAGCAGCATCTGTTGGAGAAAAAGAACCCATAACAGTAACGATATCATCCTCTTTTTTTCTGATAAAATGAACAGGCGCTTCTTCCAGCTGGCCCATTTTTCGGGTTGAGAAGCCAGGATCAAACTCAATAAAAGTACCTGCACCGGCATCGCCATATATGAAGTTTCCATTTTCGATGTACTTAACCAAAGTAGTAGAAGGAAAACCCTTGATTCTAACAGGGACTTCCGGCCTAAACAGGTTTGTATTGATTACGGGGCTATATGCTTTGATGGTCAACTCTTTAGGTGCATTGGAAAGATAATAATTACGAATGGCGTTCCAGTCATCAACTGACACCAAGGGATTCTCGGGAAACACATTTGCCTTTTGAACTCGTTCCCCACCCTCTCCAGTTTCAAACAGTGAATCGCGTGAAAATTCGGTAGCATACATGCCCATGAATTTGGCCATGGAAGGAAATATTTGACTTTCCCAATGGTCTTTAGAAAATGCAGAGGGCTCGGGAAATTCATGGCAACTGCCGCAAACAGACCGGGCCAGGTCTTCATCTTTTTTTGCATTATTGGGACCTACGCATCGCTCAAGGGTCATGATTACCACAACATAAAGAAAGGATATCAAGAAAACTAATCGCATAATTTTCGAAAATTCGAATTATACATTATTTAATTTGCTACTTAATGTTTAATAATAATTAATTAAATATTAATTACAAAAATTGATTAAAATAAAATTAAAAATGGGTTCGCAATTAGTAAAGATGGTATAAAATATCCTTAATAATCATGCGGTTGATTTGCAGTACAAACAATTTAAATATGAAAAAAATTACTGCATTTATCGTAATGGTCTCCTCGGCAGGCCTTGCATTTTCTCAAAATTTATTTCCAATGCAA
>JBILTS010000003.1:0-41579 GCA_044371405.1 Bacteroidia bacterium | reverse complement strand
TAACGTTCTGGCGTATCACCATGGTTAATTCCTGTAACCTCGAAATGGTTAACAGCACATCTTCATCGGGCCCTTTGTCGAAGGTTAGTTCACGGCTGAGTTTGCCCACCTGTCTGCCCAGGTTTTCCAGCAAATCAGCATCATTATCTACATCCGTTTCCAAGAGCGATGTCATAATTTGTTTACCACTATGAAACAACCTGCCTGAAACCTTTATTTTTTTGACACAATCAGAAAAAGTGCCCAAATCCGCATCACGATAGGTAAAGAGTACATCATCCTGAAGAATGAATGAAACCGCATGGGATATAAAATCTTCCCCGCTGTGATTAAACTTCAAGAAATTACTGTTGGCTATGATTTCGTCATCGGTCTCGAAATAGCGTGAGGAACTCTCAATTTCCAGCTGCTGCTGGCGGCTCTGAAATTTAAATTCGAAATGGGCTTCTACATCGCTGATTTCAGCGGGAGTGGGGTTTTGAAGATCAATCCAGATAATTTCTTTCTGGCTTTCCAGTTGGGAAAGTGCCTGCACCTTGTGTACGCGGTTCTGCCTTCTGTAATAAACCCTCAGCATGGTAATATCGACTACTGTCTCCGTCCATTCAGCGAATGTGGTTGCAAAGTTAATGATTAAATGCCTTTTTAGGCTACGGCTACGTTAAATTTAGGTGCTGAGATGACAGTTTGCCGTTACAATTGGCCAAACATGCTTTTGATGCGCAGTTCCATTACGCCAAACAGGGCTTCTCTGAAAATTTTAGTACTCATTTTACTGGTCCCCAAAGTTCGGTCGGTGAAAATAATGGGTACCTCTTGAATCTTAAAACCCTTTTTCCAGGTTCTGAATTTCATTTCAATCTGGAAAGCGTAACCTTTGAACTTGATTCGATCCAGTCCGATTTGCTCCAGCACTTTTCTTGAATAACAAACAAATCCCGCCGTGGAGTCGGCAACCCGCAAGCCGGTAACAATACGCACATACTTGCTGGCATAGTAGCTCATCAAAACCCTACCCATTGGCCAGTTTACCACATTCACAACACCCCCGGCATAACGGCTTCCAACAGCCATATCTGCACCTTCCACACACGCAGTTACCAGGCGATTTAAATCATCGGGATTGTGACTGAAATCACAGTCCATTTCACAGATGTATTGGTAATTGCGCTCCAGACACCATTTGAATCCTGCGATATACGCTGTTCCTAGTCCCGCTTTACCCTTGCGTTTCAAAAGGTGCAGTCGGTCTGCATATTCTTTTTGCAGTAATTCTACCTGACCGGCAGTGCCATCGGGTGAGTTGTCATCTACCACCAACAGGTGAAAAGCGGGTTCTAACCCCATCACCTTGTGCACCATGGCTACGATGTTCTCGATTTCGTTGTATGTGGGTATTATGACGATTCGATCTGTCACGATTGCTGCGAAATTACGTTATTTTGCAACCAAATGCAGCAATCTTCATCCCGACACTTTGAAAAAGCCGTTTTTCTCGACAGAGATGGTGTAATTAACCATGATCCGGGTAACTATACTACCTCTCTGGATGAATTTGATGTGCTGCCTGGTACCATTGAAACGCTCAAAAAATGGTTTCAGGAGGGGTATGGTTTGGTTGTAATAACCAATCAGGGTGGACTTGATAAAGATCTATACGAGGAAAATACTGTCATTGCCATGCACCAGTATTTGCAGGGCTTGTGCAATCTTCAAGGTTTTGCCATCGATGCCTTTTACTACTGTGTTCACCATCCTGAAATATCCGGTAAGTGCCTTTGTCGGAAACCGGGCAGTTTGATGGTTGAAAAAGCCCTGCATCGTTTTAATCTGAAACCCGAAAACTGTGTTATGATTGGAGATAGAGAGCGCGATGTGCTGGCAGCACAGGGTGCCGGCGTTCGCGGCATTCAAATAGAAGTAAATTCTGGTCTGAATCTGGTGATACTGTAATCAGTTTTACCTTCTCCTTCGGTATCCGGAACCTCTTCTGTATGATTTTTTGTAATACCCCCTGTATCCTCTGCGATAGTAAGAGCGGTACACAGGTGAGGTAGGCAAAGCAAAGCTACTGGTAGTGAAACTCATGGTATCTTGCAGTAAACTGTCTTTCTTAAAGTCGATGAGTGATTCGGGATTAAAGGGTTTACCCAGAATGCGCGTTTCAAAATGCAGGTGAGGTCCTGTGCTGTAGCCGGTGCTGCCGCCCAGACCGATGATTTGCCCGGCATTAACCAGATCACCCGGATTTACCAGGCGCTGACTCAGATGTCCATACAAGGTTTCGAGCCCGTTATGATGCCTTACCACAACGCAGTTGCCGTAACCATGGTACCAGCGACTCATTCGTACCACACCATCAAAAGCACTTACAATGGTATCACCCGTGCGAAGACTAATATCAATGCCTGCATGAACTTGGCCCCAGCGCCATCCAAACGGGGAAGTCATGGTGCCAATTACGGGAAGTGCAAACCCACAGTCGGCTTCCAGCACCTGCAACTGAAGTGCACCAGCAATCGAATCAAAGTTGAACTTGTATGGATCTACATTCGTAGTATCCCAGTAAGCATAAAGATCAAATATGGGTGAAATACCGGGGATGATAGCGGGAGCTGCCATTTGAGGTGTGCTGTAGCCATCAGAATCGTGGTAGTTTAGGATGCCTGCCGGTAAAGCATGAAGATGATTGCTAAGCAGTATTAACCCCAGTAAAAAACAAACTTTAAACAGCAGCGAGTGCCATTTTGGCGTCTTCACAGTCCTGCGCGATTTGTTTAGTGAGTGCTTCAAGATTATCAAATGAGTATTCCTGTCTGAGATAAGCAATCATCTCAAAGCGGATTGCAATTTCGTAAATTTCTTCGGAAAATCCAAATAAATGGGCTTCAATGCTAAACCCTTTTCCCGGGATACTGGGGTTGAAGCCTACATTCATAGCCCCGCCGTAAATGCCCGAAGGTAGGTGGGCCCTGACGGCGTAAACACCCGTTGCCGGGATGAGTTTGTAGGGATCTTCAATTTCCATATTGGCGGTCGGAAAACCTAGGGTTCGCCCCAGTTTTCTTCCGTGTACCACCTTTCCTGACAGGGTGTAAGGTCGCCCCAATAACTGATTTGCCTGTGCAAGATCGCCTGAAAGAAGCGCTTTTCTGATGCGGGTGCTTGATACCGCTATATGGTCAATCTCTCCGGCGGGTATCTCTTTAACCCTGAAATCCAACATTTCTCCATACTGCATTAAATCTGCAAAACTGCCTTCGCGGTTTTTACCAAATCTATGGTCATAACCCACAATCATGGTGGATACGTTCAGCTTGTTAACCAGCACGCCCCGCACAAAATCAAGCGGGCTCAGGGAAGCAACTGCAGATGTAAAGGGCAAAATCAGCATGTGATCTATACCACAGGCTTCCACCTGCCGGATTTTTTCATCCAGACTGCTTAACATTCTGAGGGGGTTATCATTGGGGTATAACACCAGCCGGGGGTGCGGGAAGAATGTCAGCAACATGCTCTCTAATTCGGATTGTTGCGCTTCCTGTACCACGTTTTCCAGCACCTTTATGTGGCCGAGATGAACACCATCAAACGTGCCCTGGGTAAGCACCAGGCCACTAAACTGCGGAATGTCATCAAGGTTGTGGTATACCTGCATATGTGCTGCAAATTTCGGCCAAAACACGCTTTCGTAAAATTTTATATTGTTCACAACCGTAGTGGTATTTTCCACCACTCCTGTGATACCTTTGCGGTAAACATGCGTGGATTTGTTACCATAATTGCTGTGCTGTTTTGCATTGGCCCGGGTAGGGCGCAGCTGGGAGGAAACGGGGTATACCGTGTTCTGATGCAGCCGGTGGGTGCACGTCAGGCAGCATGGGGCGGTTACTGCAATGCTTTCCTTGAAAGGGACGTAACACTGTTTGCTCACAATCCGGCTTTGCTAAACGATCAAATGCACCTGCGGAGTGCCCTCAATTTCAATACCCATTTAAAAGGTGTTTGGACCGGTAGTGCAACTTTTGCTAAAAATATAAAAAAAGGAACAGGTGGTGTACAGGTTTCATTTATGGATTATGGCCAGATGGATGCCTATGATGAGGGCGGAAACGCAGAAGGTAAGATTCCTGCGAATGAAACCTCAGTAACTGCAGGTTATGCTAGGCAAATAAAACCTGGCTTGTATGCCGGAGCCAATGTGAAATTTGTGTACAGTATTTTAGGACCTTTTATTTCTACCGGTGCTGCCTTCGATGCTGGCCTGGTTTGGCGTAGCCGCGATAGTTTGTTTACGGCTGCTGCAGTAATGAGAAACGCAGGTTTTCAGCTGCTCGCCTACACGCCTGGCGTTCGCGAGCCGCTACCATTATCAGCCGAAATTGGGGTGAATTTCAAACCGCGTCACATGCCTTTCCGCTTCAATGTTACTGCCCATAATCTGCAAAAACCGGATATGACCTACAGCCAGTTTTTGAAGAGTAGCGCAATTAACCTCAGTGGGCAGCCGGAAGCAGCAAGGGAGGCCCCGCTGGGAGATAAAGTGCTGAGGCATTTTACCTTTGGAACAGAATTGTTATTGGGGAAAAATTTTGGTATTTTGTTGGGCTACAACCATCAGCGTCGTAAGGAAATGGCCCCGGACGCAAGGCCGGGTGTTACCGGTTATAGCTGGGGTCTACAGTTTCGAATCAGCAGAATTCAGATAACCTATGCCAGCATGGCGTATTTCCCGGGCTTCAATGCCAATTTGTTTACGTTTAGTGCGGCTCCATCCGATTTTAAGGTCAGAAAGTAGAATTTTGAAACGGATCAACATTGCCATCGACGGACACAGCAGCTGTGGGAAAGGCACGCTGGCCAAGCAGCTTGCTGCCGAATTGGGCTATAAATTCATCGACAGCGGTGCTATGTATCGTGCAGTGACTTTGCACATGCTAAGAGCAGGTATTCCTACCCATAATGTTACCGCCGTTGCCACTGCATTACCCGAAATCAGCCTGGATTTTATGATTAATCAGGAAACCGGCAGAAGCGATGTTTGGCTGAATGGAGAAAACGTAGAAAAGGAAATTAGATCCATGACAGTAGCTGAATCTGTTAGTCAGGTAGCAAAAATATCGGAGGTTAGGCGTTTCCTAGTCGCACTTCAGCAAAAAATGGGTGCAGAAAAAGGGGTTGTTATGGACGGAAGAGATATTGGCACAGTTGTTTTTCCGGATGCGGAATTAAAAATATTTATGACTGCAACCCCCGAGGTTCGAGCCCACAGACGGTTTAATGAACTTTTGGAAAATGGAACTAAAACCACCTATGACGAGGTTTTGGCCAACTTGAAACAACGTGATCAGATTGACAGCAGCAGAAGCGATAGTCCACTTACCATGACCGAAGATTATAAACTGCTGGATAACTCAAATTTAAACAGAGAAGATCAGTTTCGCCTGGCAATGAGTTGGGTAACAGCCATCCTGGGGTCTGTAATTTAATTCAATTGTAACAAAAATAAGATTTTTGCTTATGAATTATTCAGCAAATGTATTTCTGTTTTTCGCCTTAATTGATGAACTTTGCAGCCGCAATGAGAACCAAAATAATTGCAGGAAACTGGAAAATGAACAAAACCCTTGAAGAAGGGCAGGCACTGGTTACGGAAATCCGCGGTATCGTGCGAGATGAACACACCGGTAAATCACAGGTTGTTTTATGTCCGCCTTTCACATCCCTGGCTTCTGCTGCCCGGCTGTTGGAAGGTACCGGTATATCACTGGGTGCTCAAAATTGCCATTATGAAGACAACGGAGCTTTCACGGGTGAAATCAGTCCACTCATGGTAAAAAGCACCGGTGCACAATATGTAATTATTGGTCACAGTGAAAGAAGACAATATTTTGGCGAAACTGGCGAATTACTTTTCAAAAAGACCAAAGCTGCAATTAGGCATGGACTTAAGGTGATTTTCTGCGTGGGTGAAACCCTAAAAGAGAGAGAAGAGAAAATTTTCTTTAAAGTAGTCGAAACCCAACTGCAGGAAGGTTTGTTTGCACTTGACAGAAAAGAATTTACCAGCGTTGTTATTGCCTATGAGCCCGTTTGGGCAATAGGAACAGGCCTAACTGCTTCCCCCGAACAGGCACAGGAAATGCACAATTATATCCGTAAGGTAATTGGAATGCATTACACCGAGGAAATTGCTGAAACCACTTCCATTTTGTATGGTGGAAGCATGAAGCCCGATAATGCCGCAGGCCTTATGGCTCAGGCCGATATAGACGGTGGCTTGATTGGTGGTGCGGCACTGAAAGCGCGTGATTTTGCGGACATAATCAAAGCTGTGGGATAATTAACTGCAGCCCCTTATCGTTTTCGGCACGGTTTTTCCTGTTCTTTGTATAAATAATGAACAGGTTTTTTCGTTACTTTTTACAAATGCGTTCAAAATTCATCCTTTGCTTAACATGGATGTTGCTTGCTTCTGTTCCTGTCGGTGCGCAAATCAGAAGTTTTAGTCCTGAGCCGGACGTTTTCATTAAAGAACTCGAAACACACATAGCATCCGCATCTAACAAAGATTTAAATCAGCGTTTTGCTATTTTTCGCGAAAGCTGGGTGATGGGTAAATTTAGTCCTGAACAACAGAAAAGTATCATGGCTATTTGCAGCGATATGGTTTCTGAAAGAATGCCTGTTCAACCGCATTTCGATTATTTGATTCAGTCCATAACTGCCTGTCTGGAGAAAAAACTACCCGAGAAAGTGCTGCAGCAATGGCAACAGGCCTCCAGAAAACTAATAAGTTCCGGAAGTGCCAATTATGTAGAATTTCTTAAAATGACAACAGGCCTGTTTAGAAATGGCACCTTGTTTTTGGATAATAATAAAAGATGGGCTGTTGATTCATGTGATTTTGATTTGATGTTTGAGAAAGGAGAGATTGTGGTAAAATTCCCACCTACCACCCTTTCTTGTCATGGTCCCTTGGATAAAATGGCCATCTATAATACGGCCGGAACGTTTTACCCCGAAAAGAAATTATGGAAAGGTCTCTCCGGTGAGGCCACATTTGAAAGGGTTCTCCCCGATGATGATGTTCAGGTAAGCTGGAATAAGTTTACAATCAATCTTGAAGAGTCTGATTACAAAATTGATACTTGCGTTTTACAATATGCCGGCTACTTCACAGAAGGAGTTAAAGGTCGGTTTCAGGATAAAATCAGCTTTTCTCCGGATTCTTTAACAGTAAAAAAATCTCCCTGGCCAAGATTTTCAAGTTTTGAAAACAGTCTGCAGATTTTTGGAATTGTTGGCCCAAACGCCTCTCTGCGCGGTGGTTTTAGTATGATTGGCAGCGACATCAATACACAGACAGCCAATGGTGAAGAAACCATAATCAACATCCTTTATAAAAATCAAAAAAGGATTACCCTGAAAAGTAAAACATTTAAAATTTCAAATGGGGCCGCAGCCAGCCGAAGGGCATCCATGACCATATATGTGGATAGCACTGTTATTACCCACCCTGCCGTTGAAGTGAATTTTCAGTTTGAAGAAAACAAACTGGTCATTAACCGCGGAACTGAAGGTTTAATGCGCGCTCCGTTTTATGATGATTACCATAAAGTAGATATCGATGCCCAGCAAATACGATGGAAACTCGAAGAACCATTCATCGATTTTGACAACATCAATAATGACCAGGATGCCAAAATAGCCAGTGCCGATTTCTACAAGGAAATGCTCTATGCCCGAATTCAGGGCCCCCTTAGCTTTAATCCAATGGAAAGTCTTTACGCTTTTTATAACAGACAACCCGATGATCCTGTGGCACGTGCCATGGAAAAAGAACTTAAAGCACTTATTAGCAAAAACAAGCCCGAAGATAAACCACTTATTGACCAAAAACTGAAAGCCCTGCAGGCCCGGAAAAAAGAAACCCGTTCCTACTATACCGCTGAAAGACGCATGAAATTCGCCCTGTCAGATTATGCAGAATTCTGCAAAATGCAGCCCGAGCACCTCAGAGCACCTTTCATAGAATGGCACGATGCCGGTTTCATTACCTATTTCCCAGATCAGGACTCCGCCATGTTTCGTACCAAACTTTTTCGGTGGGTTCAAAGCCATGAAAAAAACCGCGATTATGATGTAATCCGACTTTCTTCCCTAATCTCAAAACGCAGTAACCTAACCCTTAATTTGCTGAGCAATGAAATGAATGTGGAGGGGGTACAAAAGTTTTTCTTCTCCGACTCGCAAAACGTAGTTGTGGTGCCATACGAACAACAGGTTACCCTGCTCAAAAATCGGCGTATCCGCTTTGGCGGTATGGTTCGTGCAGGTCGATTTGACTTTTTTGGAAAGAAATTTGAATTTGATTACGGGAATTTTCTGGTAAGATCCGATATTATTGATAGTCTCAGGTTATATTTTCCTGATAGTACCGGGCGTTCACTCATACCCATCAAAAGCGTGCTGCGCAACATAAATGGAACCCTTTATATCGACAAACCAAACAACAAATCCGGCCTTGTCAACTACCCCGAATACCCAATTTTCAAAGCCCTGAAAGGTTCTGAAGTATTATATGATAAACCATCAATCCATGGCGGACAATACAAAGCTGAAACTTTTAAGTTTGTGATAGATCCGTTTACCATTGATAGTCTTGATAACTTTACCATTGCAGGTTTGCGGTTTGATGGCCTGTTTAAAAGTGATGGTATTTTTCCGGAATTCAGACATTATGTATACATTCAGCCGGACTATTCCCTTGGATTTGTTACGCCAACCCCACCGGGTGGTTACAGCATGTATAGAGGAAAAGGCACCGGAGAGATGGTGATGAACCTCAGCGAACGCGGTTTTTATGGCGAACAGGGAAATATTGCCTACAGCGGTTCAACCACTAAATTTCAACGCATTTTATTACTGCCCAAAACAGCCAAAGGCACCGTGGATTCCTATGATTTGCCCCAGAGTGCTATTTATCCGCAAGTATATGCATCTAACGCTGAGATGGAATGGATACCCTATCATGATAAATTTAATATCACCAATGGAGCCACACCCATTAAGGTATTTAAATCAGAATACGATTTCACCGGAACCATTACCCAAAAACCATCTAAAGTTACAGGTAATGGAACTTTGGCTTGGCCTGAAGCCAGATTCAGCAGCGATGAGATGTTGTTTGCACCCAATAAAACATCCGCAGAAAAAGCCAACCTTACCATATATGGAGCAGACAGCACAAAAGTGGCTTTTGAGACTAAAGATATACGCGGTACCATGGATTTTGATACCCGGATAGGGTCATTTACAACGAATAAAGCGGGCTCTGAAACGCGCTTCCCCTACAATAGTTATGTCACTAACCTTAACGATTATCGCTGGGATATGAATGGCAAAACCATAGAGGCAAGAATGAATGCCGCCATGGCAGGTAAACAGCCGCTTTGGATGAGTACCAACCCCACCCAGGATAGCTTAAAGTTTGCCGGTGTTCGGGGCATTTATAACCTGAAAGATTATACCTTGAATGTGCAGCAAATTCCATTCATCGATATTGCTGATAGCCGTGTTGTACTGAAAGATGGGAAGGTTACAATCCGCGAAAATGGCGATATGGACATTGTTGACAGCGCACGGCTGTTTGCCAATCGTATTGACAAGTATCATGAAATTTATCGAAGCCGCCTCAAGATTTATGGTAAAAACAAGATGCGTGGATCCGGTTTATACCAGTACGTTAATAAACTGGGCAAAAGACAAGAGTTTTTCCTCGACAGCATCATTGTTAACCGCGATAAGAATATTGAAGGTTGGGGCAGAATTGATGAATCACAAAATTTCACACTCGATACCAAGATCGGCTACAAAGGTTTCGCACAAATTTTAAGTACAGAGCAGAATCTTCAGTTTACGGGATACGTCAAACCCCTGCATACTTTCAAAAATATTCTGCCCTCTGCCTGGCTGCGCTACAGCGACCGCGTTGATCCCAAAAATGTAATTATCAACGTGCAGGATCCGCGTGATAAGGATAACAAAAAGCAGTATGTAGGTCTTTTTGTCGCCAATGACAGTAGCCATGTATATCCCCTGTTCTTCAGCTGGAAACGCCGCTACAGCGATCCTGATGTGACCAACGATACCGGTATTTTCTATTATGATCATGAAAAACAGAGCTTTTTTGCCGGCAGCAAAGAAAAACTCCTTAACGACGGTCTCAAGGGCAGTTTCATTCAGCTGAACGAGAAAAACCATACGGTGCACGCCGAAGGTCCGCTGGATTTTGGACTGGAAGGAACCAATATAAAGTTTAAAAATGCGGGTACAGCAGACCTGAAAGAAGGCGACAGCAGTTTTGTGTTCAACCTTGCCATGATGCTTGATTTTCCTTTGCACAAGGATTTTGTAGCACGATTGAAAGAAATGTTTCAAACCAGCAGCGGAGGTTCTGTAAATATCAACACAGACTTCTTTAAAAATGCCATCGGCGAAATGGTGGCAGAGGATAAAACTGCCAGAAACATCATTAAAAACATAGAGAAGAATGGAGAAGTGAGCGGAAAAGACGAAGCAGAATACAAGCTGATTCTTAGCGATGCTACTTTCCGATGGGATAGTAAATTCAGGGGGATGTATTGTAATGACAATGTAAGTGTGGCTTCATTTGCCGGTACACCCATCAATAAGGATATTAAAACCACCATGTTGTTGGAGCATAAGCGTGGTGGTGAAAACATGTACATCTACTTTGATTTTGGTGGCAACGAATGGATATACATCAACCTGACCAAAACGGTGGCAAATATTCTAAGTAGCGATGTGAAGTTAAATGAGATATTGGTAAATACGGCCGATAAACTCAAAGTAGATGATTTTTACGTAAAACCCGCAACCCAAAGGCAGGTGGATCGTTTCCTCAAACGCCTGGGGGCCGAATAAGGATTTCTGACTTTTCAAATCCTGGATAAACAACATCTACAAGGTAAAGGCCTTGCGGCGGGGCAGATTTACCCGCCAGATTTCGGTTTCCGGATAGCAACAGCCCTGCGAATTCTTCAAGGGTCATTTTGCCAAAGCCAACTTTCAAAAGGGTTCCAACCATGCTGCGTACCATGCTGCGTAAGAATCGGTTGGCCGTTACGGTAAACATTAAACCTGATGTAGTTTCACTCCAAATGGCTTCCGTAACCGTGCACCTATAGTTGTCTCCGGGCATTTTACCCTTGCAAAAACAGCGGTATTCGGTATGATGTAAAAGCAATTCTGCTGCCTTGTTCATCAAGTGCACATCCGGTTTAAAATTGAGAAAATATGCTGTTTCGGTTAAAAATGGATTTTTTGAATGGCTGATGATATACCGGTATGTGCGTGATGTGGCGGAAAACCGCGCATGCATTTCCTCGTTCACCGGTCGGCAATGAAATACCGTTATGCTTTTTGGCAGCATTCCATTAATGCGGTAGACGATATTTTCAGGTACACCGATTTGCGTGTCAAAATGAGCCACAAAGTAGGCAGCGTGCACGCCGGTATCAGTTCTTCCGCATCCATATACTTCGGTCGTCTCTCTTAAAATCAGCGATAATTTTTCTTCCAGTACTGCCTGAACACTGCTAACTTCTTCCTGCTTTTGCCAGCCACCAAATGCAGCTCCGTTATAGGCCAGTTCTAGGAAATAACGCATTATGCTTTTTCAAAAACAACCGCGCAACCCTGGCCCACGCCTATACACATGGTGGCCAAGCCAAACCTGGCACCGGCATTTCTTTTCATTTCGTGTAAAAGTGTGGTGCTGATTCTTGCACCGCTCGCACCCAGTGGGTGACCAATGGCAATGCTGCCGCCGTTGGGGTTTACGATATCAGGATTGATGTTCAATTCCCGCATGCTGGCCAATACCTGACTGGCAAAAGCTTCATTAAGTTCGGCGACTGATAAGTCCTTTACGCTGATTCCGGCATGTTTAAGTGCTTTCTGCGATGCAGGAACCGGACCGATGCCCATGATGGCAGGATCTACACCAGCGGCGCCGATACCAGCTATTCTTGCCAGCGGTGTAAGGTTGTAGCGTTTCACTGCGTCTCCGGATGCCAGAATCAAACTGGCCGCACCGTCATTTATACCACTGCTGTTTCCTGCCGTAACGGTTCCGTCTTTTTTAAAGGCGGGCTTTAGCGTGGCCAGCACCTCCACAGGGCTTAGCCGAGGGTGTTCGTCTGTTTCGAAGTAATGAACTTCGCCTTTTTTACCGGGCACAGGGAACGGTGTAATTTCATCCTTGAATTTACCTGCCTCATGGGCTTGCCGCCATTTGGTTTGTGAGCCGCATGCAAAAGCATCTTGGTCTTCGCGGCTGATGCCATATTTTTCGGCCACGTTTTCAGCGGTTTCGCCCATGCTGTATGGGTGATACGCGCTAGCCAGCGCTTTATTTGTAAATCTCCAGCCTATCGTGGTGTCGTATATTTCGGTGCTGCGCTGAAAAGCGGTTTCTGCTTTGGCCATTACAAAAGGCGCGCGGGTCATGCTTTCAGTGCCTCCCGCAATAATCAGTTCCGCACTGCCGGATTTGATAGCCATGTAGCCGTTCATGATGCTTTGTAAACCGCTGGCGCACAAACGGTTTACGGTATAGCCGGGAACCGTAACGGGCAATCCCGCCAGCAGCGAAGCCATGCGGGCAACATTGCGGTTGTCTTCTCCAGCCTGATTGGCCGCTCCAAATATTACCTCATCGGTATGAGAAAAATCAATGCCCGGATTGCGCAACATAATTTCCCGAATCACATGGGCGGCCAGATCGTCAGGTCTAACGCCGGCAAGGCTTCCACCAAATTTACCCACCGGTGTGCGGAGGGCATCTATTACATAAACTTCCTGCATGCTGGGGCAAAGTTACCAAATAGTAGCGGTCAGTTTTTACAATTAAGTGATGGAGTCTCTTGTTGCTTCATTTATTTTTGCAATCGATGCGCAACGCATGGCCAAATAAATTGCTCCTGTTAATTATTTTATTGCTGTTGCTGTTGTTTCCCCTCATTAATTGTCTGTCATTGACAATTCACAGGTCTGTCATGCATTCCAAAATTGAAAAAGCATGTGAAAAGTTGTTAGCCGAGCAAATCCGGCTGGTTAAATTGCAACACCCTGAAGCATCCACATACAAGGAATTTGATTACAACGGCCACCGCTATGATTTGGTTTCTGTTGAAGATAAGGGAGATTTCTGGCTGGTAACGGCAATTGATGATACTACTGAAAAATGGCTGGAAGAGCAGGCCGAAAAGGAGAGTAGTAAAGGTGGAAGTTTTACCCACTGGATAAAGACTCCGGCATCAATCAAGGTGTTTGATCTCAGTATTCCCCTTTCTGATTCAATGCAAATCAACCTGCCCGAAATTGGTAATTCAATTAAAACATTCATTCCTGTTTTTTCTCCGCCTCCGGAAGTAAGTGTAGCTTTTTCATAACTCGCGATTCGGTTTCCGGATCAATTGCTTTTACACTCATCACTTACTAACTTAAAAACAAGCTAATATGAAAAAACAATCAATTTTGGTTGCTCTAATACTATTGATGTCGGCAATCAAAGGTCAAAATGAGCAGATAAAAACAGATAAAGACAGTACTGAACTTGAAAATATAGATGAAATTCTGGTATCAGCACAGCGATTTGGCTCCAGCAGGGCCAATACCACCCGTCAGATTGAGGTAATATCGGCCAAACAAATGCAGCTTGCACAGCAAGGAACAATGGCTGATGTGCTATCGCAAACTGGGCAAGTGTTTGTTCAAAAAAGTCAGCTAGGCGGAGGAAGCCCTGTACTACGCGGATTTGAAGCAAGTCGGGTATTGCTGGTGGTGGACGGTGTGCGAATGAATAACGCTACCTACCGTGCAGGGCATTTACAAGATATAATTACGGTGGATCAGTTTATGCTGGATAGGGCTGAGGTCTTTTTTGGATCTGGTTCTACCCAATTTGGCAGCGATGCACTGGGTGGGGTAGTGTATATGAAAACAAGAGACCCACAATTTCGAAAGGGTAAATTTGGTTTTGCCAATACCAATGCGAATTTACGTTATCAGTCTGCCGCTAATGCATTGATTTCAAATGTGAATTTTTCCATGGGCGGTAAAAATGTGGCATGGATTTTTAGCACCAGCAATAGTAATTTTGGTGATCTGAGGATGGGGCAGCAACGTCATTTTTCTGCCTGGGATACTTTTGGTCTGCGTAAATACTATGCCGGCAGAATCAATAACAGGGATACCATGATATTAAATAGCAATCCTTATATCCAAAGAGGGAGTTCATATAGGCAGAACGATGTATTTAGCAAACTCTCTGTCAAAACAGGGAATCTTATTCACACAATGAATGTGCAGCTTTCACGGGCATCTATTGTGCCTCGTTATGACCGACTAACAGATATGTCCGCAGGCAGATTCCGGTTTGCAACCTGGGATTATGTACCTCAAAATCGCGATTTTTTTTCGTATACCCTTACCATTCCTAAGGCTGAATCCGGGAGTTGGGGACATCGAATCATTATTTCACATCAAAACACCGAAGTAGGTCGTGTTACCCGCAGATTTGGCGCATCCTCCGAACTTACGCAGCTCGACAAGGTTGGGATGTCTGCCGTCAATTACGACTTTTCGGTAAATTTGAGCAAAGGACTCCAGATGCAAGGAGGCGCTGAATGGGTATACAATAATGTGCGATCTTCCGCCACAACCAGAAATGTAAACACCGGTGCTACTGCAACAAGTAAAAATACACGCTATGCGGACGGGGGTGCCAATACACAATCCGCGGCTGTTTTTGCAAATGCGATATTGGTAATTAAGCCTAATGATTTTATTCTAGAAGGAGGGGTACGCATCACCTATTATGAGCTAAACGCCCGTTTTAGTGCGGATAACTTCTTGAAACTTCCTTACACCGAAGCCGCACTGAATACGCTTGCGCCCGTATATAATTTTGGAATATCCAAGAAAATGGATTGGGATGGATTGTTTTTCAAGGCAAGTGTTGCTTCCGGCTTCAGAAATCCCAACGTGGATGATATGACCAAACTGTTTGAAAGTATTCCGGGTCGAAAACTGGTTATCCCAAACAGAGAATTAAAGCCCGAAAGTACAAATACCCTGGATCTGGGTTTCCGGCTTAACCGTGAAAAAATTCATCTTGAGTGGGGTGGATACTACACACGCATTGCGCAATTGCTGGTTGATGGTCCCGGGGTTTATAATGGTTCTGATTCATTTGATTTTGAAGGTCAGCGCACACCTGTTTTTCAAATGGGGAATTCTGCGCTTGGTTATGTAACAGGAGGTTATTTTGCCGCTAAAATTCAGCTGTTATCTAACCTGTTTGCCGACATTAATTATAATAGCACTTTTGGCCGTTACAGAATAAATGAAAAATCTGCCTGGGTTCCGTTAGACCATATTGCACCCGACCATGGCAGAGTAGGCTTGCGCTGGTCTAGTAATCATTGGCAATGGGAGGCATTTATGCTGTTCAATGGGCGAAAAGTAAAACGTGAATACAGTCCAAGTGGAGAAGATAATGCGCAATACGCCCCGGGAGGGGAAACACCAGCCTGGCAAACCTATAATGTTCAAGCCAGCTGGATGGTAAATAAATATATTACAGCATCCTTTGCGGCCGAGAACATACTTGATCTGAATTATCGAACCTTCTCAAGCGGAATTTCTGCTTCCGGCAGAAACCTGGTACTTTCTCTCAGTGCTTCCTTTTAAATTTCATTATTTTGTGTCGTCCTAAAATAAGTTGACACATCAAAGTAACTAAATTAAATCCTCGGTTGATAGTTCAGCCGGGGATTTTTTGTGAACATAATCAGGCGTTCTATAGTTTAGACTTAGGTGTGGTCTTAAACCATTGTAAATGTTGACGGATTGTTTGATCACTTTACGGGCCTGGTCTATGTCCTTACATGTATCGATTAAAAATTCATCTTTAAGTATTCCATTTATTCTTTCGGCTAGGGCGTTTTGGTAACAATCATAGTCATCTGTCATACTAGTTATAATATTGTTGCTTTGGAGTTCTTTCTGGTATTCTTGCGAACAGTATTGTATTTCTCTATCAGAATGATGAATGAGACGGTGTGTGTATTGCCTTTTCTTGATGGCCATTTTTAGGGCTTGTAAGACACCTTCTGTCTTTAGATCATTACTAAGATGATGCCCCATTATTTTTCTGCTGACCGCGTCTGTCACTAATGAAAGATAACCATTACCGTCCTTTGTCTTTACATAGGTAATGTCGCTCTTCGGCCTTATCAAACTGACCATTAACAACTAAGTTAGGGTGCTTTTTAAGCCAGTGTTTGGACATAGTAGTTTTAGTGTAAGTTTTTCTTGGCCTGATTAGCATCTGTTCGGATCGTAGAATCCTAAATAGCTTATCCCTGCCTATTTTTAGATTATTCTTTTCAAAATCATCTCGAAGAAGGTAATGTAATTTGCGCGTACCCAATCTAGGCATACAAATACGTTGTTCCACAACCATATTCTTAACCTGATTATAAACCTGCAATTGCTGCTGGTCGCGCTTATATTGCTGATAATATGCCTGTCTGCTTATCCCAAACAGTTTACAACAGTGACTCAGGCTCGTCACTTTTGCTTGCTGGAGTTGCTTTGCTGTTTGGGGGAAGACTTTTTTCTTATCGAAAAACCATACTGCTTCTCAGCAATGTTAATCATTGTATCCAGGAACTTTGATTTAAGCTTCTCTTCCTCCAAGGCCGCTTCCAACTCCTTTATCCGTTGTTCAGGTGTCTTTTCTTTGTTTGATTTCAAAATACGTTGATTTGGTAAAGACCAGTCCAAGGTACCAAATTTTCTTAACCAAACCAAAACAGTGCTCTTGCCTTGGATCCCATACTTCTGCTGGGATTGCCTGTAAGTAAGTTCGCCTTTTTCAATTGCTTCTATTACTTGCAATTTAAAGGCTAAACTGTAATCTCTTTGGGTACGCTTGACCCGTTGCTCTATTTGTCTTTTCATAAAATAAGTTCAATTGTTGTCAACTTATTTTAGGACGGGACATTTTCATATCAAAAGGGGAAACAAATGGTTTCCCCTTTTCTTTTTCACTACCATTTATGTCCTTGTATTAATTTTGCCCCCATAAATGGGACGCATATTCGAAAAAAGAAAACACAAAATGTTTGCCCGCTTCGACCGCATGGCGAAGCAGTTCACCCGCATCGGTAAGGAAATTGCCATCGCCGTGAGGCAGGGTGGTGTAAATCCCGATTATAATCCTCGCTTGCGCATGGCCATGCAAAATGCCAAAAGCGTAAATATGCCAAAAGATAGGGTAGAAGCGGCCATCAAACGTGCCAGTGATAAGGATACCGCAGGCTACGAAGAGATTAAGTATGAGGGCTACGGTCCGCACGGTGTGGCCATTCTGGTGGAATCTGCAACCGATAACAATACACGTACGGTAGCCAACGTGCGTTCGCACTTCAACAAATGCGACGGCGCAATGGGTAAAACCGGTTCCCTCGATTTTGTTTTTACACGCAAAGGGGTTTTTAAAATCGCTAAGTCAGCGCTCAAAGGCAAAGATCTTGATGAGTTTGAACTGGAAATTATCGATTTCGGCTGCGAAGACCTCGCCATTGACGAGGAGGACGTCTACGTTTATACCAGTTTCACCGACTTTGGCAACATGCAGAAAGGACTCGAGGAGCTTGGCATCGAAGCCGCCAGTGCAGAATTGCAGTACTTACCAAACTCTTATGTAGATTTGGAAGAAGCACAGGCGAACGAGGTACTTGAACTTATTGAGCGGCTGGAGTCAGACGACGATGTTCAAAACGTATACCACAACTTGCGATAGTTCCTTTACCTCGGACAGGTAGCACACTTGGGCTTTTCCCGCTCCGGTAAGTGCGCAACCAGGTATATGTTTCGCTCAGGTTGTGCGGGATCGTTACACACAATAGCGATGGTCTGTGTGCTCTTGCCATGCTTGATGCCGGTGTCAAAGCGCATCTTTACATCCATTTTTTCTCCCGGTTTTAATGTGTTTTTGTTGAACTCAACTTTCACGCAAGGACATTGAGGTGTTATTTCATGTATTTTTAGGTCTGATTTCCCGGTATTGGTGAAGGTGAATTGTGTGTTGAAGATTTCTCCGCTTTCTGCACTCCCCAGGTCAATCACGGTCTTGTCTGTGGTTAGTTTGGCAGACTTTGCCAGCTCCTTTGCACTCATCTTCGGGAAAAATTGTTTTCTGTCATAAGCCACATAAAAGCCGGTATATGGAAAAAGTACGTTGTCTGTAGGAACTGCAACTTCAAACGCGCCAAACCCATAACTATTTATCTTTCTGCCATCCAATACTATTTTCACCCTTGCACTTTCATTCGGTTCCAAGTTCTGTGGCATCCCGATTACCTGGCAATAAGCCGGCAGATTTTCCAAGGCCGAGAATTGTGTACTGTATGCCGTCTGATTCGTTACCCTAAATGTCTGAGTATCTGTCTTATGGTCAAAAAGAGGTTTGAAGTTAATGGTGGGAGGACTGAAGATGATTTGACCTGGTGTAAATTCAGGTTCTTTATTAATGATTTCTTTAAGAACATTTCCGGAAATATCAAGGTGCACAAAAGGAAAGTTAACGGCGTTACTGTATACCGTAATCGTTTTTTGAAAACTGCCAATGCGGCCAATAGTTTCATATTTGGCATCCACATAGCCGCTCTGTCCGGGTTTAACTGTGTCACGGGTCCAGTCTGGCGTGGTGCAGCCGCAGCTTGTTTGCACTGTATTGATGAATAAATCCTTCGAACCTGCATTTTTAAATTGAAACCGATGGGTGGCGTATTTTATATCCTCTCTGATATCACCAAAGTTGTGCTGTTTTTCATTAAATTCTATTTTCGGACCTTCATTTTTTGGTGTCATTTGTGCCCAAAGCCCACTTAGTATTGCTGAGGCTAAAAGAAAGGAACTTATACGTTTTATCATTTGATCTAATTGTTCAAAAAGTGTTCCATTAAGACGCATTTACTGCACTGCCGGTTGTTTTGCATGCCACTTGTTATTTCGCACATTGTCTGTAAATAACTGAACATGTGCTTTCAGTGTAATTAGCAGTGAATAATAAATACTGCCATCTTTTTGGAGGTATGTTGGTTTTTTCTTGTTTCGGTACTGAAGGTGGAAGTCTTTTACATTCCCATCCGCATCCATACCCAGGGCAAATGGGTATTGTATGATGTAGTAAAGATTTTTTTCTTTGTGCAGACTATACCCCATGTAACTAGTGTCAAATGGGTTTTTACCAAATCCATAAAGAGTACCGCTTATTCCGCCTAAATGCATTATAGCAGGTATAATATCACATTGTGATACCGTTTTATCAATCACTTTTGGTTCAATGTTATTCCCGTAAAAAAGCAAGGGGATTTCATAATGTCCGCTTTCACTGTAAAAATAATCTTCCTCGCCATAACTGGTATGGTCACCTGTGATTATAAATAGCGTGTTGTCAAACCACGAATATTCACGCACCTTGTCAAAGAACGACTTTAATGCATAATCGGTATACCTGATGCTCTTATGAATTGGCAGTTTGCCATTGGGGAACTTCTTATCCAGTTTTTCAGGTACTTTATAGGGATGGTGAGATGATAATGTGAAAACCGCATTGAAGAAAGGTTTTCTCATGGTGTCGCAGCATTTTAAGAAATAATGAAGGTAGGGCTCGTCAAAAATCCCCCAGTTTCCATCAAAATCTCTATCGTAGTCTTCCTTTGGATATTCATCCCTGCCATAATAATGAACCTTCCCGGTTTGCTGCAGAAAACCTTGGAAAGACATGGTGCCATTGGCTGCGCCGTGAAAAAAACCGGTACTATATCCTGCCCGATGAAAAACATTGAAGGCATTTTCCATGGTGTTTCCGACATAACCGCTGTTCAAATAATGTGTTTCTATCATGCCAGGCATACCACAAAAAATACTGGGCACCATTTCTATACTCCGTGTCCCATTAGCATAGCAATACCTAAAATTAATACATTTCCTGCTGAAGCTGTCTAAAAAAGGAGTGTAGGGTTTGCCATTTAAAAAACCGGTATAATCCCGGCCAAGGCTTTCTACAATGATTAATATGACATTTTGCTTTCCACTCTTAGTAGCTTTACTGTTTTTGAACTCTGGTTTTACTATGTCTTCAGCTTTTTCAATGCTCATTAGCCTGGTTTCAGGAATTTCCTCACCGCCAGGCATGGTTATTATGTTCAATGGAGTACTTACAGTTAAAAGTGTAAGCTCTGGTCTCACATATAAACTGGCATGCAGCGTACAAAGCGGTCTAAGGTGGAAGCCCCCCCTCGCACTGAATGTCCAGATGCAGATAAAGAGTATTGAAGCAAATAACGACTTTCGCCACTCATATTTAATGTTGGTGTAAACAGGGATACCTTCTGTTGGCGTAAATCGGTATACCATATATAGTGCCCCGAATAGAATCAGAAATCCCGGCCAATATTCAGCGGCATACTGCCACAGTGAATTACCCGGATCCAGAATCATGTCAAATATTTCAGCACCGCTTCTTCTGCCTGAAACCCTGCTGTATGCAGTATCAATGCCGTTCAGTAATAGCACCGGTAATGCACAGATAGTCATTAATATCTTTGAAATCCTAGGAGACTTTTGGGCTGAACGCGGGAAAAAAAATGACCATATCCACAAGGGTAGGAAAAAGTAGGCCAGAATCGGCAGGTCAAAAAACATCCCCCATAAAACACCCGCCATGACTTCAAAATTTTCTGCTTCCGAGAAGATTTCATGATTGAAAACGCCCCAAAACATCCTTGAAAGGGACATTATCAACAGGCAAAAACCGGCTTGCCTAATTATAATGTGAGAGAAAAAGGTCTTTATAATGCTTCTGATTGTCAATTCTGATGCGAATTTCTTGCGTTTTCGCAACACAAACTTAACATTATTTGTGGGGAATAAGAAAATTTTACTTACAGTGTTGGTTTTGCGAAAAAATAGCTGTATTTTTGCTGCCCTTTTTGAGGAGATAGTATGCCTACTATTCAACAGTTAATACGCAAAGGTCGCCAGGAGACGCTCTGGAAGAGCAAGTCGCCCGCCCTTGATTCATGCCCCCAGCGTCGTGGTGTTTGCACACGTGTTTATACCACCACGCCTAAGAAACCTAATTCAGCACTTCGCAAAGTGGCCCGTGTTCGATTGAGCAATGGAAAAGAAGTGAATGCCTACATCCCCGGTGAAGGTCACAACCTTCAGGAACACAGCATAGTGCTGGTTCGCGGAGGAAGGGTTAAAGATCTTCCAGGTGTTCGTTACCACATCGTCCGCGGCGCATTAGATACCGCAGGTGTTGAAGGCCGCAACCAGCGCCGCTCTAAATACGGTACCAAACGTCCAAAGAAAAAATAAGTCCAATATATAAATAGGTATACCTGACAGACCATGAGAAAAACCCGCGCTAAAAAACGCCTCCTTCTGCCCGATCCGAAGTTCAACGACACTGTTGTAACCCGTTTTGTGAATGGCCTTATGTATGATGGAAAAAAATCACTGGCATACAGTCTTTTCTATGATGCTTTGGAAATAGTTGAGAAAAAAGCCCCGGATGAGCCCGGTTTGGAAACCTGGCGCAAGGCCCTCAATAATGTAATGCCAACAGTTGAGGTTAAAGCCCGCCGCGTAGGGGGTGCTACTTTTCAGATTCCTACCGAGGTTTCTCCCCGTCGCCGCACTGCCGTTGGCATGAAGTGGATGATAGGATACGCTCGCAAGCGAAACGAGAAATCAATGGCAGAAAAACTGGCAGGTGAAATTCTAGCTGCTTCCAAAGGTGAAGGAGCCGCAGTCAAGAAAAAAGAAGATACCCATAAAATGGCAGAAGCCAACAAGGCATTCTCACATTTCAGGGTTTAATATAGTAAGAAGAGAAGAAGATACATGTCACGCGACCTTAGATATACAAGAAACATCGGAATTGCCGCTCACATCGATGCTGGTAAAACCACTACCACAGAACGCATTCTTTATTATGCGGGTGTGAACCACAAGATTGGTGAAGTGCATGATGGTGCAGCCACCATGGACTGGATGGTTCAGGAGCAGGAGAGGGGTATTACCATTACTTCGGCTGCCACAACCGTTAAATGGAATTATCCTACCACAGACGGCCGTCCTAATGCGGATACCAAAGAATATCACATCAACATCATTGATACACCCGGTCACGTTGACTTTACCGTAGAGGTAAACCGTTCACTGCGCGTATTAGATGGACTCGTTTTTCTTTTCAGTGCAGTTGATGGTGTAGAGCCACAGTCAGAAACAAACTGGCGTTTGGCCAACAACTATAATGTCGCCCGTATCGGTTTCGTAAACAAAATGGATCGCGCCGGTGCTGATTTCCTTAACGTGGTAAATCAGGTTCGTGACATGCTTGGCAGTAATGCTGTTCCGCTCCAGTTGCCAATTGGCGCAGAAGATAACTTCAAAGGAGTTGTTGACCTTATCAATAACCGCGGTATGATTTGGAATGAAGCTGATAAAGGTATGACCTATCAGGTAGTTCCCATTCCTGCCGAAATGGAAGCAGAAGCTCATGAGTGGCGAGAAAAACTCCTCGAAGCTGTATCTGAGTATGATGTTACCCTGATGGAAAAATTCTTTGAGGATCCAGCCAGCATCACTGAACGTGAAATCCTCAATGCTCTTCGCCAGGCCACCTTGGAAATGAAAATCGTTCCCATGGTTTGTGGTTCATCTTTCAAAAATAAAGGTGTTCAAACCATGCTGGATCTTGTAATGGAATTGATGCCCAGTCCGCTGGATAAGGAAAGTATCAAAGGTACAAACCCCGATACCGAAGCAGAGATTTCCCGCAAGCCATCATACGACGATCCCTTTAGTGCTCTTGCTTTCAAAATTGCTACCGACCCTTACGTTGGCCGTTTGGCCTTCATGCGTGCTTACAGTGGCAAACTGGATGCAGGTTCTTATGTTCTGAATACCCGTAGTGGTAATAAAGAACGTATCAGCCGTATTTTCCAAATGCACGCAAACAAACAGAATGCAATTGAATCACTCGGTGCCGGTGACATTGGCGCTGCTGTTGGTTTTAAAGATATCAAAACAGGAGATACACTTTGCGACGAAAAGAACCCTATCGTGCTTGAATCCATGGTTTTCCCTGACCCGGTAATCGGTCTAGCAATCGAGCCAAAAACCCAGGCCGATAGCGATAAACTGAGTACTGCACTGTCAAAGCTTGCTGAAGAAGATCCTACTTTCCGTGTACAAACAGACCAGGACACCGGCCAGACTATCGTGTCAGGTATGGGTGAATTGCACCTTGAAATCATTGTGGATCGTCTGAAGCGTGAGTTCAAAGTGGAATGTAATCAGGGTGCCCCTCAGGTTGCTTACAAAGAAGCCATTACCCGCAATTATACCCACCGCGAGGTTTACAAGAAACAAACAGGTGGTCGTGGTAAATTTGCCGATATTCAGTTTGAACTTGGCCCCGCAGATGAAGATTTCAAAGTTGAAGGCCTGCAATTTGTGAATGAAATCGTAGGTGGTTCCATCCCTCGTGAATTTATTCCTTCTGTTGAAAAGGGTTTCAAAGCTGCTATGCAGAATGGTGTACTCGCAGGATACCCCATCAGTTCAATCAAAGTTCGTTTGTTTGATGGTTCTTTCCACCCTGTAGATTCTGATTCACTTTCATTTGAAGTAGCAGCTAGAGGCGGTTTCCGCGATGCAGCACGCAATTGTGGACCGGTTTTACTGGAACCAATAATGAAACTCGAAGTGGTAACCCCTGCAGAAAATACAGGAGATGTAATGGGCGATCTTAACCGTCGTCGCGGACAGCTCGAGGGTATTGATGAGCGTGCCGGTTCTCAGGTAGTAAAAGCCAAAGTTCCGCTGAGCGAAATGTTTGGTTATGTAACCACCCTGCGTACCATCACTTCAGGTCGTGCCACCTCAAGCATGGAATTTAGTCACTACTCGGAGACTCCCAGAAACATTGCCGACGAGGTTTTGAAAAAAGTTAACGGAGCAGCCAGCAAATAATTAGAAAAATGTTAAGTCAGAAGATTCGCATAAAATTAAAGTCTTTCGATCACAGTCTGCTCGATAAAAGCGCAGAGAAAATTGTGAAGGCAGTGCGTACCACCGATGTTGTGGTTAGTGGTCCAGTTCCTCTTCCTACCCGGAAGAAGATCTTCACCGTCCTGCGTTCTCCACACGTAAATAAAAAAGCGCGTGAGCAATTCCAGTACTGTACCTATCAGAGACTGATTGATATTTACAATGGATCTACCAAAACAGTAGATGCCCTGATGAAAATTGAACTGCCCAGCGGGGTAGAAGTTGAAATCAAATTATGATTTGAACCATGGAAGGATTGATTGGAAAAAAACTCGGAATGACCAGCATATTTGATGCTGATGGACGTAAAGTTGCCTGCACGGTAATTGAAGCAGGTCCTTGTGTTATTACACAGGTAAAAACCCAAGAGAAGGATGGTTACAGTGCTATCCAAATGGCTTGGGGTGAGAAAAAAGAAAAAAGAGCCGGTGCCGCACTCAAGGGGCATTGTGCTAAAGCCAATACCGAAGCAAAAAAGGATTTTATTGAATTCCGTAATCCCAGTGAAGAGGAAGCCTCTGCAAAATTGGGAGACGTTTTTGATGTATCTATTTTCGAAGAAGGACAGTTTGTTGATGTGGTAGGTACCTCTAAAGGTAAGGGATTTCAGGGTGTGGTTAAACGCCATGGATTCGCTGGTGTAGGTGAAGCTACCCATGGTCAGCACAACCGTCTGCGCGCTCCAGGTTCTATTGGTGCATGTTCTTTTCCTGCACGTGTATTTAAGGGAATTCGTATGGCAGGCCAAACTGGTAACCGCCGTGTAAAAGCATTGAATGTGCAGGTGCTCCGTATCGTACCCGAACAAAATTTATTGTTGGTTAAGGGTTCTGTCCCTGGCCATAATGGTTCCACCGTAATAGTTGAGCGTTAATCATGAAGTTAAATGTATTAAACAAGCAGGGTGCAGACACCGGAAGGTCAGTTACCTTATCCAGTGATATCTTCGGTATCGAACCCAATGATCACGCTATATGGCTTGATGTTAAACAATTCCAGGCCAATCAGCGCCAGGGAACGCACAAGACCAAGGATCGCTCGGAAATCAGCCGTAGTACACGCAAGGTGTTTCGTCAAAAAGGCACCGGAGGAGCTCGTCATGGAAGCTTAAAGTCAGGTATCTATGTGGGTGGTGGTCGTATTCATGGTCCACGTCCCCGTGATTATTCCTTTAAGTTAAATAAAAAATTGAAAAAGCTTGCTCGTTTGAGCGCACTAAGCTACAAGGCAAAAGAGAACAATATTTTGGTTGTAGAGGACTTTGAAATGGCAACACCGAAAACAGCCGAATTCATGGGCTTCTTGAATGCTTTGAAAATCAATGGACGTACTTTATTCGTAACTGCTGACACTAACAAAAATGTTTATCTAAGCGGCAGAAACATTGAAGGGAACCGTGTAATGAAAGCTGCAGATATCAATACATATGAAGTGTTGAAAGCTGGTAAGCTTATTCTCACTGAAGGTGCATTAAATAAATTAGAAGAATCCAATAAACAATGATACTCAAGAAGCCGTTGATTACTGAAAAAATGACCGCTATCATGGATAAGCGTGGTCAATATGGTTTCGTTGTAGATAAAAAATCTACCAAAGACGAAATCAAAAAGGCCATCGAAGATTTCTATGGTGTGGAAGTGGCATCAGTAAACACAATGATTGCAAGGGGGAAAATGCGTCGCAACAGACGCACAGGCCAGATCTCCGGTTATACCAACGGGTATAAAAAGGCCATCGTGACGTTAAAAGAAGGTTTCAACATTGACTTTTACGAAAACATCTGATCATGGCAGTTAAACGTTTAAATCCAACAACGCCCGGTCAACGGTTTCATATTGCAAATTCATTTGCTGAATTAACCACAGACAAGCCGGAAAAATCCCTGATTATCCCAATTAAGAAATCAGGTGGAAGAAATAACCAGGGTCGGATGACCATGCGCTTCATCGGTGGCGGACACAAACGCCGTTATCGTTTGATTGACTTCAAAAGAGCCAATCACGGTGTTGCCGGTGAAGTTCTTAGCGTAGAATATGACCCAAACCGCAGTGCCTTCATATCCTTGGTACAATACAACGATGGTGATAAAAGATACATCATTGCTCCCAATGGAATAAAAGTTGGTCAGAAAGTAGAACAGGGTCCAGGCGTTCCGCCCGAAATCGGAAATGCTCTGCCTATGTCTGAAATTCCGCTGGGTTCTTTGATTCACAATATTGAAATGTCTCCCGGACAAGGTGCAAAAATCTGTAGAAGTGCAGGTTCTTATGCACAACTCCTTGGACGTGAGGATAAGTATGCAACCATCAAATTGCCTTCCGGCGAAATGAGAAAGGTGTTGTCAGCATGTCTTGCTACCATTGGTTCAGTAAGTAATAGCGAACACAACCTTCTGCGCAAAGGGAAAGCAGGACGTAGCCGTTGGCTGGGAATTCGTCCTCGTACCAGAAGCACCGCCATGAACCCGGTAGATCACCCAATGGGTGGTGGTGAAGGCCGCAACAAAGGTGGACAGGCCCGAAGCAGAAACCTGATTTATTCACAAGGTCAGAAAACCCGTGCTCCGAAAAAAGCCACGAGCAGACTGATTATAGAACGTAGAAAAAGTAAGAGGAATAAATAATAATTAAAAGAAAATGGCAAGGTCAGTAAAAAAAGGACCCTTTGTAGATTATAAGTTGATGCGCAAGGTTACCGTTCTGAACGAGGGTAGCAAGAAATCAGTTGTTAAAACTTGGTCGCGCCGCAGCATGATACTTCCCGATTTTGTGGGACACACTTTTGCTGTGCACAATGGAAATAAATTTATTCCGGTATATGTAACCGAGAATATGGTAGGTCACAAGCTGGGTGAGTTCGCACCAACCCGCACTTTCAAAGGTCACAGCAAATAATTAAGGTAGAAACAAAATGGAAGCTAAAGCAATTTTGAGAAACTGCCCGCTATCACCCCGTAAAATGCGAATGGTGGCAGATTTGGTTCGTGGTCAGAAAGTAGAACGTGCTCTCAACATCCTTCAATGGAATCAAAAACCCGGCTATGCTTTGTTTTTGAGCAAACTCATTCGAAGTGGTGTTGCGAACTGGAGCCAAATCAATTCAGGTGAACGCATAGAAGATAGCGATTTGTATGTAAAATCAATTCTGGTTGACGGTGGTGTTACCATGAAGCGTCTGCGCACAGCGCCACAAGGTAGGGGTTACAGACAGCGCAAGCGCAGTAACCATGTAACTATTGTAATTGATACTGTAACGAAAAGCGAGGTAAATAACTAATATGGGACAAAAGGTAAACCCAATAGGACTGCGTCTGGGTATCATCCGTGGATGGGACTCCAACTGGTACGGAGGAAAAGACTACGGTGATAAACTGGTAGAAGACGAAAAAATACGTAAATATCTGCGTGTTCGCATACCCAAGGGAGGTATAGCCAAAGTGGTAATTGAACGCACTCTTAAGCGTATCACCATTACAATTCATACTTCACGCCCAGGCATCGTTATCGGCCGGGGTGGTCAAGAAGTTGATACCATCCGTGAGGAAATTCGCAAGATTACCGGCAAGGATGTACAAATCAATATCAATGAAATTAAAAGGCCTGAACTTGATGCTCAACTTGTAGGTGAGAATATTGCCCAGCAAATTGAGAATCGTTTTTCATACAAACGTGCCGTAAAAAATGCAATCCAAAGCAGCATGAAAATGGGTGCAGAGGGCATTAAGGTTAGAATCAGCGGACGTCTGAATGGTGGCGAAATAGCCCGTTCAGAAATGTATAAAGATGGTCGTACACCTTTGCACACGCTGAGAAGTAATATCGATTACGCCATTGTTGAAGCACAAACTGTATATGGTAAAATAGGAATCAAAGTTTGGCTTTGCCGTGGTGAAATCTATGGTAAAGTTGATTTGGCACCACAGTTGGATACAGAAAGAAAGCGCGATGGCGCAAGAGGCCGTGATGACAGAGGCAGGGATCGTGACAGAGGACCTCGCCCTGGAGGTGGTGGAGATCGCCGTAAGCGTAAATAATTAAGATTAAAAGAGTAAAAAATGCTAAGCCCAAAAAGAACCCGATACAGGAAACAGCAGAAAGGCCGTGTGAAAGGCGTTGCTACCCGTGGTCACCGAGTTGACTTCGGCAGCTTCGGATTGAAAAGTCTTGAACCTCATTGGATCACAGCCCGCCAGATTGAAGCAGCACGTATTGCATTGACCCGTTATCTCAAGCGTGAAGGTCAGGTGTGGATTAGAATATTCCCTGATAAACCTGTAACCAAAAAGCCCGCAGAGGTGCGTATGGGTAAGGGTAAAGGTGCACCCGAATATTGGGTAGCCACCGTTAAACCCGGAACCATTATGTTTGAGGTAGGTGGAGTGCCGTTGGAAACTGCAAAAGAAGGCATGCGCCTTGCAGCCCAGAAACTCCCTGTGACTACAAAATTTGTTGTACGCCCTGATTTTGCTGAGGAGGCATAATTATGAAAAACGAAGAAATTAAAGGAATGTCAAATAAGGAACTTGTAACCGCATACAAAGAAGAACGTATGCGTTACCAAAAGATGAAGTTCCAGAATACAGTTTCTCAAATTGAACAGCCACACAAACTTTCAATTACCCGTAAGAACATTGCAAGAATGCTTACAGAATTGAACAGTCGTCGCATTCAGTTAGAGTTGGCTGCTTATATGAAAAAGAATAACGGAGAGAATAACTAATGGAAACAGCAAGGAATTCACGGAAAGAAATTACCGGCACGGTAACCAGTACTAAGATGGATAAGACCATTGTGGTAGCGGTTGTTCGTAACGTGAAACACCCCAAATATGGCAAGTATTTCAAGAAGACCAAGAAATACACCGCTCATGATGAAACTAACCAATGTGGTGAAAACGATATCGTTCGCATCATGGAAACACGTCCTTTGAGCAAAACCAAACGTTGGAGATTGGTCGAAGTAGTAGAAAAAGCTAAATAAGATGGTACAACAGGAATCAAGATTAAAAGTAGCTGATAACAGCGGTGCACGCGAAGTGCTTTGTATTCGTGTGCTAGGTGGCTCAGGCCGTCGTTATGCCTCAGTAGGCGATAAAATCGTGGTAAGCGTAAAAGACGCTATGCCAGGTGGAGGTATGAAAAAAGGAGCTGTTTCCAAGGCCGTGGTTGTTCGCGTTAAGAAAGAAGTTCGCCGTCCTGATGGATCCTACATTCGTTTCGACGAGAACAGTTGTGTGCTGTTAAATGCATCTGATGAACCCAGAGGTACCCGTATTTTCGGACCTGTGGCCAGAGAGCTTCGCGACAAGCAGTTCATGAAAATTGTTTCACTTGCACCTGAAGTGCTTTAATCAATATTGAAAGTGTCAAAAGTTAAATTGCATATCAAAAAAGGAGATACCGTAAAGGTTATTTCCGGAGATGACAAAGGGAAAACCGGAAAAGTACTCAAAGTGCTCGTTGCCGATAACCGCGCGTTGGTTGAAGGTTTGAATATCGTAACCAAACACCGCAAGCCAACCGCACAGAATACCAGTGGTAAAATCGATAAGGTAGAAGCCCCTATCCATATTTCTAATCTGATGGTGGTTGTAGGTGGAAAACCAACACGTATCAGTAGAAAAGTGAATGAACAGGGAAAACTTCAAAGAGTTGCCCGCAAAACCGGAGAATTTATTAAATAAGAATTAGAAAGATGAGTTATAAACCACTTCTGCAAACCCGCTACGAAGAAATAGTTGTACCGGCTCTCAGAGAGAAATTCGGATACAAAAATGTAATGGAAATGCCCCGACTGGTAAAAGTAAGCTTAAATCAGGGCGTGGGTGCTGCAGTTAATGATAAGAAATTGGTGGATGCCGCTGTTGAAGAAATGACTAAAATTTCAGGTCAGAAAGCACAGGCTACTTTTTCCCGTAAGGCCATCTCAAACTTTAAATTGAGAGAAAATATGCCGATCGGTGCAAGAGTAACCCTTCGCAAAGAGGCCATGTATGATTTTATTCATCGCCTCATCAGTATCGCACTTCCTCGTGTTCGCGACTTTCAGGGATTGAATGTAAAAGGTTTTGATGGCCGTGGCAATTTCAACATGGGCATCACAGAACAGATAATATTTCCTGAAATAGATATTGATAAGGTAAACCGTATTACCGGGATGGACATTACCATCGTTACTACAGCAAAAACAGACGAAGAATGTTTGGAATTGTTAAAGTTGTTGGGCTTTCCCTTTAAAAGTAAATAATACAAATGGCAAAAGAATCCATAAAGGCAAGACAGCGTAAACGTGAGGCACTGGTTGCACGCTATGCTGAAAAACGCGCCACTTTAAAAGCAGAAGGAAATTACGAGGCACTGCAGCGTATTCCAAGAAATGCATCACCTGTTCGCTTGCGCAACAGATGCAAACTGACCGGTCGTCCAAGAGGTTACATTCGTACTTTTGGCATTTGTCGTAACCAGTTCAGATTGCTAGCTAGCGACGGAAAAATTCCAGGTGTAACAAAATCAAGTTGGTAATTAATAATAAGTAAATAAAATGACCGATCCTATATCAGATTTTCTGACCCGGTTGCGGAACGCAATGAAGGCGAAGCACAGAATTGTGGAAATACCAGCCAGCAACCTTAAAAAGGAAATCACCCGAGTATTGTATGAAAAAGGTTATATCCTAAAGTACAAATTTGAAGATTCAGCAAACAAACAGGGCGTTATTAAAATTGCCTTGAAATATGATCCAGTAACAAAAGCAAGCGCAATTCGCAGCTTGTCAAGAATCAGTACACCGGGTCTTCGCCGTTATGCCAATGTTGAAAGTATGCCCCGCGTACTCAATGGACTTGGTGTAGCCATACTGACAACTTCAAAAGGTGTGATGACCGACAAAGAAGCCCGCACTCAAAATGTTGGCGGTGAAGTTTTGTGTTATGTATCTTGATAATTAATAAAGTAAAAATAAAATGTCACGCGTAGGAAAAGCACCCATCACAATCCCGGCAGGCGTTACTGTTACCAATGATAACGGTAATGTCACTGCCAAGGGTCCAAAAGGAGAAGTGTCGCAATACATCGGAACCGATATCACCACAGAGATAACCGATGGAGTGCTGACAGTCAATCGCCCAAGCGACAGCAAACAACATAAAGCATTGCATGGTTTGTACCGTGCTTTGATTTATAACATGGTTGTTGGTGTTAGCCAAGGGCACTCAGTTAAGCAGGAATTAGTCGGCGTTGGTTACAAAGTATCCAATCAAGGCAATCTGGTAGATTTTACCCTTGGTTATTCTCACCGCATAATGTTGGAGATTCCCAAAGAAATAAAAGTTACCACAGAGACTTTGAAGGGTCAAAATCCTTCCATTACTATGGAGTGTGCCGATAAACAACTTCTGGGACAGATTGCTGCTAAAATTCGCTCATTCCGCAAGCCCGAGCCGTATAAAGGTAAAGGTATCAAATTTGCCGGTGAGGTATTGAGAAAGAAAGCGGGTAAGTCAGCATCTAAATAATTGTAACGAGTTATGTCAAAATCAGTAGTACAAAGAAGAAATAAAATTCGCAGCCGCATCCGCGGTCGTATTAGTGGCACCACTGCCAGGCCTCGCCTGAGTGTTTACCGCAGCAATAAAGATATCTATGCCCAGATTATTGATGACAGCAAGGGTGTTACCCTGTGTGCTGCTTCATCTTCAGAAGATGGAATCAAGGATGTTAAAGATAACAAAGTAGCCAAATCTGCATTGGTAGGTAAAAAATTGGCTGAGAAAGCCATGGCTGCAGGTATCAAATCTGTTGTATTTGATCGTGGTGGCTATTTGTATCATGGTCGAGTTAAAAGCTTGGCAGACGCTGCCCGTGAAGGAGGTTTGGAATTTTAATCATTTAAGTAGTCATTCAAATGTCTGAAAATATAAATAAGCGTGTGAGACCCGGAGAGTTGACGCTCACCGAAAAGGTGGTCTCCATCAATCGTGTTGCTAAAGTAACCAAGGGTGGTCGTACCTTCAGCTTCAGTGCCCTCGTAGTAGTTGGAGATGGAAATGGTGTGGTAGGGCATGGCCTGGGTCGCTCCAATGAGGTAATGGATGCCGTAAATAAAGGAATTGAAGATGCTAAGAAAAATCTTATCAAAGTTCCTGTAATTAACGGAACTGTTCCTCACGAACAATCCGGAAAATTTGGTGGAGGCCGCGTATTTCTTAAACCAGCTGCTCATGGTACCGGTGTAATCGCCGGAGGTGCTATGCGTGCCGTTTTGGAAAGTGCCGGTGTAACCGATGTGTTGGCTAAATCCAAAGGATCATCCAACCCTCATAACGTGGTAAAAGCAACTTTCGATGCACTCACCACCATGAGAGATCCTTATGCAGTAGCTAAAATGAGAAACATTAACCTTAAAAAAGTATTTAACGGATAGGATCATGGGAAAAGTAAAAATAACACTGGTTAAAAGTGGTATAGGTTACCCTAAAAACCAAAAAGCTACGCTGCGTGCTTTAGGTCTCCGTAAAATTAATGCAAGTGCTGTTGTAGAACTGAACAATCAAATTCAGGGTATGATCAACACTGTAAATCACCTTATCAAAGTAGAAAATACCAAGTAACATGAATTTAAGTAATTTAAAACCTGCTGCAGGTTCTACCAAAAATAGAAAACGTATTGGTCGCGGTGAGGGATCCGGCAGAGGCGGAACTTCTACCAAAGGTCATAAGGGAGCACAATCACGTACCGGTTACTCAAGAAAAATCGGTTTTGAGGGTGGTCAAATGCCCTTACAGCGCCGTATTCCCAAGGGCGGATTTAAAAATATCAACCGTGTTGAATATGCAGCAATTAATCTTGATGTTCTTCAAGGTCTTGCCGATTCGCTGAAGGTTAATAAAATAGATCACGAGCTGCTTGTAAAAAAACACTTGGTAGGCAAAACAGAATTAGTAAAAGTTCTCGGCCGTGGTGAAATTAAAGCCGGCGTTGAGGTACATGCCCACAAATTCAGTGAAACCGCCAAATCTGCAATAGAAAAAGCCGGTGGCTCTGCTCACCTGATAGGTTGATACCATGAAAAAGCTGATTGAAACCCTAAAACATATCTGGTCTATTGAAGAGCTAAGAAGGCGTATTTTATATACCTTTCTGCTGCTGTCTGTTTATCGCTTAGGATCCTTTGTTATCCTTCCTGGTATTGATAGCTCAGTACTGGAAATAAACATGAGCAATCAGAACAAGAATAACATTCTTGACCTGATCAACACATTTGCCGGAGGTGCCTGGAACAGGGGTGCAATTTTTGCGCTAGGAATCATGCCCTACATCTCAGCCAGCATTTTCATGCAATTGGTCTCAATAGCAATTCCTGCATTTCAGAGATTGCAAAAAGAAGGAGAAGAGGGCAGAAGGAAAATCAATCAGTACACTCGCATACTTACCATCGCTTTTACAGGTGTGCAAGCATTCGGATATTTGAACCAGTTTATAGGCAATCCACAGTATCAGGGTGCACTCCTGTTTTTGAACAGTGAGGCCATGTCTCAGGGTATGTTTATTTTTACAAACATTATTTTGTTGACCGCAGGTACCATGTTCACCATGTGGATGGGCGAACGTATCACGGACCGTGGCCTGGGTAATGGAATATCCCTACTCATTATGGTGGGTATCATTGCGCGACTCCCCAATGCCTTATTCTCTGAATTCGCATTTGCAGGACAGCGCGCCAGTTTTATCCTTTTCCTCATTGAATTAGTGATATGGGCGCTCATCATTCTGGGCGTTATACTACTCACCCAAGGAACCAGAAAAATTACCATTAATTACGCCAAGCGCGTAGTAGGTAACCGGCAGTATGGTGGCGTAAGACAATACCTGCCCATCAAAATTCTTGCAGCTGGTGTTATGCCCATCATTTTTGCTCAGGCTATACTGTTCCTTCCAGCAACAATTGCCGGTTTCTATGACCAGGGAGGTGTGCCAGGTTGGTTAATGAGTCTCACCAATCCGAATAGTTTCGGTCACAATGCCCTCATGGTAACCCTCATTGTTCTCTTCACATACTTCTATACGGCCATTATTTTTAATCCCGTGCAGATGGCAGACGATATGAAACGGAACAATGGTTTTATCCCAGGTATCAAACCCGGAAAGCAAACGGCTAATTTTATTGATGATATCATCAGCAGAATCACGTTGCCTGGAGCCATTTTTATCTCTTTGGTGGCTGTTCTGCCGGTTGTTGCAGGGAATTTAGGTGTAAATCAGGAGTTCAGTCAATTCTTTGGAGGAACCAGTTTGCTCATTTTGGTGGGTGTTGTTTTGGATACACTTCAGCAAATAGACAGTTATTTGCTTATGAGAAAGTATGATGGCCTAATGAGCAGTGGCCGTTTGAAGGGTCGTTTCACGGGTAATTCACCCCAAGTTGATTATTAACAAAAAAAACACTATTTTTGCAGCCCTTTTGAAATGCCAAAGCAAGATGCCATAAAACAAGACGGAGTGATTACAGAAGCATTGTCTAATGCAATGTTTCGTGTTAAGCTCCAGAATGGGCATGAAATTATTGCTACCATTTCAGGAAAAATGAGAATGCATTACATTAGAATCCTACCCGGTGATAAGGTGCAGGTAGAAATGTCACCCTATGACTTAACAAGAGGAAGGATCTCTTACAGATACAAGTAAAGATATGAAAGTCAGAACTTCAGTAAAAAAGCGCAGTGTAGACTGCAAGATTGTACGCCGTAACGGAAAGGTGTACGTAATTAACAAGAAGAATCCCAAGTTTAAACAAAGACAAGGTTAAAAAACAATGGCCAGGATAGCAGGTATAGATTTACCCAAGAACAAAAGAGGTGTTATAGGACTGACCTACATTTTCGGTATAGGTCCAAGCACCGCAGCAAGAATTTTGGATCATTCCGGAATTAGCCGCGACAAAAAAGTAAATGATTGGGATGACGATGATTTGTCCAAAATACGTGGATTTATCACCAATAATCTCAAAACAGAGGGAGAACTGCGCAGTGAAACCCAATTGAACATTAAACGTTTAATGGATATCGGATGCTACCGCGGTTTAAGACATCGTAAGGGCTTGCCTGTAAGAGGTCAGCGTACGAGCACCAATGCCCGTACCAGGAAGGGTAAACGTAAAACAGTAGCAGGCAAGAAAAAGGCTACTAAATAATAGATAACAGGGAAATGGCAACTAAAAAAGTAACCAAAAAGAAAGTAAAAGTAGATCCTCACGGACAAGTACACATACACGCTACTTTTAACAATATCATTGTGTCGGTGACTAACACCGAAGGTCAGGTAATTTCCTGGTCCTCAGCCGGCAAAATGGGTTTCAGAGGATCTAAGAAAAATACCCCTTATGCTGCACAAATGGCATCTCTAGATTGTGCAAAAACAGCATTTGATTCCGGTCTCCGCAAAGTAGATGTTTTTGTGAAAGGTCCAGGCGGTGGACGTGATAGTGCGATTCGTAACCTGCAAACAGTTGGTCTTGAGGTTATATCTATCACAGACATAACCCCCATGCCTCACAACGGCTGTCGTCCACCAAAGCGTCGTAGGGTTTAATTTAATTTATAAAGAATAATAATTCATGGCAAGATACAGAGGTCCAAAATCAAAAGTAGCCCGTCGCTTCCGCGAGCCCATTTTCGGTCGCGATAAGGCATTGGAAAAGAAAAATTATGGCCCGGGTCAGCACGGCAACAGCCGCAGAAGACCCAAATTGTCCGAATATGCGGTACAGTTGGCCGAGAAGCAGAAAGCTAAATACACCTACGGGTTATTGGAGAAGCAATTTAGAAACTTGTTTAAAAAAGCCGCTGCGAAAAAGGGTATTACGGGCGAAAATCTGCTAAAGTTTCTCGAAGCACGGTTAGACAACACTGTGTTTCGTTTGGGTATTGCACCCACACGTCGTGCCGCCCGTCAGCTTGTAGGCCACTGTCACATTCTGGTTAACGGCTCCGTAGTTAATATACCAAGCTATCAACTCAAACCCGGTGATACGGTTTCCGTTCGTGAGCGCAGTAAATCTCTCGAGGTTATTTCAGAATCAGCAGGCGGTGTTCGTAAGCGGTTCAACTGGTTGGAATGGGATGGTGGAGAATTGTCAGGTAAATTTATCAGCTATCCTGAGCGTTCGGAAATTCCTGAGAACATCAAGGAACAGCTGATTGTGGAATTGTACTCAAAATAATAACTTAAAAAAAAACAAAAAATGGGAGTTATTCCTTTTCAAAAACCCAATAAGGTGGTAATGAACAAAGCCACCGATTTCCACGGAGTGTTTGAATTCTCACCTCTGGAAAAAGGCTATGGTGTTACCATTGGTAATGCCATGCGTCGCATATTACTTTCCTCATTGGAAGGATATGCAATCACATCTATTAAAATTCAAGGTGTAGACCACGAATTCTCTACCATAAAAGGTGTGGTGGAAGATGTGTTGGAAATCATCCTTAACCTCAAGCAGGTTCGTTTCAAAGCCAATTCTTCTACCGATGACAATGAAAAGATTTTCATTAGCTTAAAAGGTAAAGATCAATTTTTAGCCGGTGATATTGGCAGATACACCAATTCTTTTAATATTTTGAATCCTGAACTGGTGGTGTGTAATCTTGAACCGACTGTGAATCTTGAGTTGGAACTTACCATTGGCAAAGGCCGGGGTTATGTTCCTGCAGAAGAAAATAAAGTTAAGGATGCCCCCATCGGGTTAATCGCAACGGATAGCATTTTTACACCAATCAGAAACGTTAAATACAGCGTAGAAGATTTCCGTGTAGAACAGCGTACCGATTACGAAAAATTGGTAATGGAAGTTACTACCGATGGCAGTATTCATCCGGAAGAGGCATTGAAAGAAGCCGCCAAGATTTTGATTCAACACTTTGTTCTCTTCAGTGATGAGAATATCATGCCTGAGTCAAAAGCAAGCAAAGCAGTTGAAGAGGTAGACGAAGGGTTCTTGCAAATGCGTAAAATCCTGAAAACTCCCCTGGCTGATCTTGACCTTTCTGTTCGTGCCTACAACTGTTTGAAGGCCGCCGAGATTAAGACATTAGGAGAATTGGTACAATATCACATTGACGATCTTCTAAAATTCCGCAATTTTGGTAAGAAGTCATTGTCAGAACTAGAGGAATTTGTTCGTGACAAAGGACTCCACTTTGGAATGGAAATCGCCAAGTATAACTTAAACGAAGACTAAGGGCAATGAGACACGGGAAAAAAGTAAATCATTTAGGACGCACAGCTCCTCACCGCAAAGCATTGATGGCCAATATGGCATCATCACTGATTATCCATAAACGTATCACTACTACTTTGGCTAAAGCCAAAGCATTAAGGACCTACATAGAACCTCTTATTACTAAGGGTAAGGATTCTACTACACACAACCAGAGAACTGTTTTTGCTTATTTAAAAGACAAGGAAGCTGTAAAAGAATTGTTTACCGTTGTGGGAACAAAGGTTTCAAACAGACCCGGTGGTTATACCCGTATTCTGAAAGTAGGAAACCGTATGGGTGACAACGCAGAGATGGCTTTCATTGAGCTCGTTGATTTTAACGAATACTTCCAGGGTTTTGGTACCGATAAGAAGGATGCTAAGAAAACCCGTCGCGGTCGCAGCAAGTCTTCTGCTACTGCTACTCCTAAGGTTTCAGCACCAGTAGCTGAAGTGCCGGTTGTTGCAGAAGAAATTGAACCAGCGGTAATTGAAGAAACCCCCGCCGCTGTGGAAAATATGGTGGAAGAAACAACCACAACCGAGACTGTTGATATTGCTCAAGTTGAAGAGGTTACAGCCGAAACTGAAACCGAAACCGAAACTAAGGAATCAACCGATAACACTCCTTCAGAGGAAGCGGCTACTGAAGATGAAAATAAACCAGAGTAAACATTTATCTTTAAATAAAAAAGAGCATCCTACTGGATGCTCTTTTTTTTATGCCCCTGTTTGAATAAGTCTGATAATTTCTTGCGCAGGTATAACCCCTGATTTTCTGGCGGTGAGTTTTCCTCCTTTAAAAACCATTAGTGTTGGTACTCCGCTCACATTAAGATTACTGGCAAGTACCGGATTTTTATCTATATCGATCTTTATAATCTTAATGGAATTTCCCAGTGTTCTTTTTACTTGCTCTAAAATAGGTGCAAGCGTTTTGCATGGGCCACACCAGGTAGCGTGAAAATCTACAAGCACAGGAACATCACAGTTTATCAGCGAATCAAATGATTCATGCTTGCTCATGATAATTTCTTTTGAAGTGATAGCCAGCTGCCCCCATCGTACGCTTCAAAACCGGCTTTTTTTAGAATACTCACTGCAGAAGCACTTCTCATCCCTGAAGCACAGCAAGTGATAACAGGTGTTTTGTTGTTTAACTTATTGAGTTGTAAGATAAGTTGCTGAACCGAAATGTTTTTGGCGTTTTCAATGTGCCCTGACTTGAACTCATTGGTAGTCCGCACATCAAGGATTACAGCACCTTGGTTGACCAGTTCTTTGAAGTTTATGGCTTCTTTCTTTCCGAATAATAATGATAAAATTCCCATGTTTTATTATTACTGCAAAGTAAAGCGGTTTTTTCTGCTGGGAATGTAACTTATATTACCTAGGAGTTTAAATCATATATTCAGGCCCATTTCAGCCAACAGGTGATTTGCTTTGCCTACGTATTTGACAACAAACAAAACATACCGTATATCACAGCCAATGCTACGACTGTATTGATCATTCCAGGCATAGTCATTGATTGTAGCCGTGAAACTTCTGTCAAAATTAACCCCAATAAGATTTCCTTCTGCATCCAAAACCGCACTTCCACTATTTCCACCTGTAGTGTCTAGGTTGTATAAAAATGCAACAGCCACTTCGCCAGTTTCCTTATCCTTGAAAATTACGGGAATATCCTTAATTCTAAGTTGGTCCGCTACCACCGATGGAAGTCTGTAATCAGCCGCGGTATTTGCTTTTTCAAAAACACCTTTCAAGGTAGTGTAGGGAAGGTGAATTTCAGCGTCATTGGGCTTGTAACGTTTAATATACCCATATGTTAATCGTAAAGTGCTGTTTGCATCCGGTATAAATTGACCTTTTTTGAAATCTTCCTTCATGTCAAGATACTCTGGCATGATGGCTTTTAGCTGCTGATCAATTTGGGTCCATTCAGTTTCAATGGCGAACGCTTCGTCGGCCAACTCATCGTAAAGCCGTGTGATAGGGCTCTTTAATTGCAGTAATTTCTCGGGGCGGGTTCTTAAGGTTTTAAATACAAAACCGCTATCCATCAGTTTATCTTTGATGATTGCAGTAGATATCCAGGATTTAAGATCTTGTTTTCCATTGGATTTAATTTTGTCTTTTCTCAATGCGTTTATTCTGGGCAGTAATTCCTGAAGAACCCAGATTTCAAGATCTTTATCCACGATTGTGTAGTTTTGGCTTAAACTCTTGCTAAATTCATTGATTACTTTTTGTTTGTCTACGGCGGAAGGTGCCGATGCATAGGATTTTGCATATGAGCGAATAGCCTGAGCTGCGAAGAATGGAGAGGACTGATTGCTTAGAAAAAGATAGTTGAAACGTTGATCCGCAAGCATACTTTTTCTATCCCAGAGGATGTTAAGATTTGGGATAATGTTTTTTCTACTGTCGATGCTATTGTTAAGGGCTGTTGCGTGCATTGCTTGTTCATCTGACTGTTTTTGGCTCAACAAACCTGTTCTTGTCAGCCCCTGTATTTTACCCCTATAGTTTTTTTCTACATTTTCCAGACTTTGAATTTCTTTTGCAAAAGCAAGAAATTTGGCTTCATTACCTTCACTAAGCATTTTCATTTGTCTGATGTAGGAAGCGTACCATTTTTGAATCAGTGGTAATTGTTTTTCCTGCTGGAATTTCAGATAAGGGGCACTTTCATGTCTGAAAGTACGGCCGGGATAACCCATGATGAAGACGAAATCTCCTTCTTTGGTACCATTGGCATTGATTTTTAGATGCCTTTTAGGTTTAAAGGGTACATTGTTTTTGCTGTAGGGAGCAGGTTTTCCATCCGGACCCACATAGGCACGTACCATACTGAAATCCCCATTATGTCGCGGCCATTCCCAATTGTCGAGGTCTCCTCCAAATTGGCCAATCGTGACGGGCGGTGCGAAAACCAATCTGACGTCCGGAATTAGAATATATCGAAACAGCATGTAACTTTTTCCGACAAACATCTCCGAAACTTCAACCGATAATTCCGGGTTTTCCGCTTTTTCCTTTGTCAAAATGTTTTTAATGTTGGTTGATATTGCTTTGGCCCTGTCAGAAGGATTCAGATCTTTACTGACACCCTGCAAGACCATGCCGGAAACATCTTCAAACGACTGCGTGATTCTGCAAGGCATCTGGATGGGCAGCTCCAGCGATTTATCAGATGCAACAAATCCATTCTCCAGGTAATTTTTTTCAGCAGTGCTTAAATCTGCAACCCCACCGTATACGCAGTGATGGTTTGTAATGATGAGGCCTTCCGGAGAGATGAATGAACCTGAACAACCCCCAACTTTTACCAGTGCATTGGCCAAACTAACTTCTCCCGGCGAAAACAATTCACGGGTTGAAAGTTTTAGTCCTGCATTTTGAAGGGCTTTCTCATCCAGATAGTTCAGCGGAAACATGCCCTCATCCTTGGTAGCAGATAGGGTAAAGAGACTCACAAACAGGGTTGTCAAAACGATAATTCCGATATTTCTCATCACAAAATTGTATTTATGATGCAAAAGTAAACTTTAGGTTGGGTGATTGCATGGTCAAACCTAATTTTGCCGGTAAATGGATTTTAAACTGTTCTTTTTATTGGGATTTCTTGGTTTTGTGGCGTTTGGGTTATCGATGGATTTGGGATACCTCGGAAAAGGCAGTAATAATGTATCGCCAAAACAGGCATTGTGGCGAACACTTGCGTGGATCACGGCTGGCCTTCTGTTTTCATTGGTGATTTATTTTTTTCATCATGATGTTCATGGACTTGATTCAGTGTCTGATTACAGGGCTTTCAAGGCAGCGTATGGCAGTAATTTTATTGTGTACGACGACCTGGAAAAGTGCAAGTCATCTTTTTCCAGCGAAGCAGTAATTAGTTATATAACCGGCTATTTTGTGGAGTATTCTCTTAGTGTTGATAATCTTTTTGTCATGCTTCTCATTTTTGGTTCGTTCGGAATCGGCAATGCAGATCAAAAGAAAATTTTGGTATGGGGGGTGATAGGAGCCGTGCTGATGCGGTTTTTATTCATTTTTTTAGGCGGTCTGATGATTCAGCAGTTTCACTGG
>JBILTS010000106.1:0-7720 GCA_044371405.1 Bacteroidia bacterium | reverse complement strand
TTAATTCTAACAGGATTAAAAATGTTGTTTAGCCAGGATGAGGATGAAACAATCGACACAGAGAATCACCCCGTTTTCAAATGGGTCGGTCGGTTTTTTCCATTGACCAATGAAAAACCTGAGGGGAGATTTTTTATCATAAGGGAGGGAAAGCGATATGCCACCCTGCTTTTTGTTGTGTTGGTGTTGGTGGAGTTTACTGATGTATTATTTGCTGTTGATAGTGTACCTGCTATTTTTGGCATAACGCGCGATCCATACATTGTGTTTTTCTCCAATATTTTTGCCATCATGGGACTGCGCAGTTTGTATTTTCTGCTGGGTCATGGTATTAAAAATATCAGCACGCTTCAATATGGTCTGGCGCTAATTTTACTGTTTATTGGTGTAAAAATGATTTTTCAAAAGCAGCTGCAAAACTTGGGTTTTAATGAGGTGCATGCGCTATTGGTATTGGGAGGTATTCTTCTGTTAACCTATGTTTCCTCATTTGTTTTTCCGAAAAAACCGGTTGAATAGCAATATGGTCACATTTTACCCACATTGTGAAATGGATGAAATAATTGAGCGAAATTTGAATCCTTGAAGTGAGTTCTATAAAAATTCCCGCACTGCTTGTACTGCAAGATGGTACTGTTTTCCGTGGCACAGCCATTGGTAAGATTGGCACCACCACAGGTGAAATTTGTTTCAATACCGGGATGACCGGCTATCAGGAAGTATTTACTGATCCCTCATACACCGGTCAAATACTGGTCATGACCAATGATCATATTGGTAATTACGGGGTGAGAGATCAAGAGGTAGAGAGTGAATCCATTAAAATTGCCGGGCTGGTATGTAAAAAATTCTCCCAGCAATTCTCAAGAAAGATGGAATCATACAGTCTTGATACCTACTTTACCGAGAATAATCTTGTTGGCATTGCCGATGTAGATACACGGCAAATTGTAAGACACATTCGCGATGCAGGGGCCATGAATGCCATAATTAGCAGCGAAACAGAGGATGTTGAATTACTCAAGCGCCAGCTTCAGGAATGTCCTGATATGTCCGGGCTGGAACTGGCCAGCACCGTAAGCTGCGATTCCTTTCATGCCTTAGGCAATGCTGATGCTCCCATCAAGGTCGCACTTCTCGACTATGGAAGCAAAAAGAATATTGCCCGCTGTTTGCTGGAACGGGGGTGTTACATAGGCGTGTTCCCTGCCAAAACTACTTCAGAGGAGGTTCTTTCCTGGAAACCAGATGGTATTATGATTAGTAACGGACCCGGGGATCCGGCCAGCATGGATTATGCTATATCTTGTGTGAGAAATTTGGTTGAAACCGGGATTCCAACATTTGGTATATGTCTTGGTCACCAATTATTGTCTTTGGCAAGTGGTTTGTCTACCTATAAAATGCATCATGGTCACCGGGGATTGAATCATCCGGTAAAAAATTTAAAGACCGGCCGCAGCGAAATTACCAGTCAGAATCATGGTTTTGCTGTGAAATATGAAAGTTCAGATATTGGGAATGTTGAACTTACCCATGTGAATCTTAATGATAACAGCGTAGAGGGGATTGCACGTAAAGATAAACCTGCCTTCAGTGTGCAGTATCATCCTGAGGCTTCTCCGGGTCCGCACGACTCTATGTATCTATTCGATCAGTTTATCTCACTTGTAAATAATCATAAATCCTAACCTAGTAGAATAATGAGCGCTATCGCACATGTACACGCCCGTCAAATTATGGATTCCCGGGGCAATCCTACAGTAGAAGCAGAAGTATTTACCGAAGATGGCGGATTCGGCAGAGCTGCAGTTCCAAGTGGCGCCAGCACAGGTATACATGAAGCCGCAGAGTTAAGAGACAATGATAAGGGGATTTATTTGGGTAAAGGAGTCCTTAAGGCGGTTGATAATGTAAATAACATCATTGCAGATGCCATTGAAGGCATGGAAGTAACTGCCCAGAATGAAATTGATCAGGCAATGATAGCGCTGGACGGTACACCCAATAAATCCAAACTGGGAGCCAATGCAATTCTTGCAGTATCCATGGCAACAGCCCATGCCGCGGCCGATGAGCTGGGTGTGCCCTTGTACAGGTATGTGGGCGGTGCCAATGCAAATATTTTGCCGGTGCCCATGATGAATATCTTGAACGGCGGAGCACATGCCGACAACAAAATAGATTTTCAGGAATTTATGATTATGCCGGTGAAAGCGGATAACTTCTCTCACGCACTTCGCATGGGTGTTGAAGTTTTTCACCATCTGAAATCCGTACTCAAAGAAAAGGGATATAGCACCAATGTGGGAGACGAAGGTGGCTTTGCTCCTAACATACAAAGCAATGAAGAAGCAATTGAAACTGTGCTGACAGCCATTGAAAAAGCCGGCTTCAAGCCCGGACTGGATATGTATATTGCGATGGATGCCGCTACCAGTGAGCTTTACAGCGAAGAGCAAAAGTTGTATGTCTTTAAGAAATCGGATGGCCGCAAGTTTAGCAGCGAGGAAATGGTAGATTACTGGGCCGGCTGGTGCGCAAAATATCCGATTATCAGCATTGAGGATGGCTGCGCCGAAGATGACTGGAACGGCTGGAAAAAGTTGACAGAAAAATTGGGTTCAAAAATTCAGTTGGTGGGAGATGATTTATTTGTGACGAATGTAAACCGCCTTCAAAAGGGCATCGATCAGCATATTGCCAATTCTATATTGATTAAAGTAAATCAGATAGGCAGTATAAGTGAAACCCTCGATGCCATCCAACTGGCCACGCGAAACAAGTACACAAATGTGATGAGTCACCGCAGTGGTGAGACAGAGGATGCTACCATTGCGGATCTAGCTGTAGCCATGAACAGTGGTCAGATAAAAACAGGAAGTGCCAGCCGCAGCGACAGGATGGCAAAATATAATCAGTTGCTTCGGATAGAAGAAGAGCTGGGTTCCGCTGCCCGATATGGCGGAAATATTTTCCCTTTTTGACGAGAGCTTCTGATTCTCATCACCCGGCATACGCAAATGCTATCTAATGGGTGTTCTTTGTAATCCATAATTATGATGGAGCACACGCAGAATCAGAAGGTCAAAACCATACTTTTTAGGTATTCTACCTATCTATTTGTTTGTTCAGGTATTTCTTTTTGGGGTTTCATATGTGCAAAAAACGATTTGACCATGGAATTCTGGCTAACGGAAACCATTCTTTTTGTTTTCATTTTTCATTTGATTATCAATGCACTTAACCTTTTAAGGCAACTAAAGAACTTGTAATATGGGTTTGTAACGATTCAATTCCACTCTTTTGTTTAAATATGCATATTTTTGCAGAGTTTCTTGGTTGAAATGGCAATCGAACTTCAAATACTCTCTTTGGCTGTAATGGCCTATTTACTTGGATCCATACCCAGTGCGGTTTGGGTGGGTGAAGCATTTTTCGGAATTGATGTGCGTGATCATGGCAGTGGCAATGCCGGTGCAACGAATACATTCAGAATTTTAGGCAAAAAAGCAGGTGCTGGTGTTTTAGTCATGGATGTAGTTAAAGGATTTACCGCAGCTTGCCTGGTGAACTTTCTGCCTGAGATTAATCCTGTGCTCAACAAAACATGGTTTGTGAACGTGCAGTTGCTTTTTGGTTTGAGTGCAGTACTAGGTCATTTATTCCCTTTGTTTGCCGGCTTCAAGGGCGGTAAAGGGATTGCTACACTTTTTGGTATGCTCATCGCAATCCACTGGCTCACAGCGGCCATTTGTCTGATCATGTTTGTTTGTATGCTTCTTTTAACCAGATTTGTCAGTCTTAGTAGTATTTCTGCGGCAGTGATGTTTCCTGTTTCTCTGGTTTGGATATTTAAAAGACATGAGCCCCTGTTTATTGCCTTTGGAATCGGAGCCGCCATTCTCGTTATACTGACGCATCGAAAAAACATACACCGCCTTCTGACTGGCAGTGAAAGTAAGGCACAGATATTGAGGCGCCGTAATCAGGAGTAAAACCATGGCAATTAGGGCTGGAAATCCATTAGAACTGCCTGAAATCAATCAGAAGGTCTCTGCAGACAAATCCTGGGCAGTTGTGCTTTACAATGACGATGTTAATACGTTTGACTGGGTAATTGAATGTCTGGTGCAATATTGCGGACATAATGAAATTCAGGCAGAGCAGTGTGCCTGGTTTGTTCACCATAAAGGGAAGTATCCTGTGAAACATGGCAATCTGGAAGATTTAATTCCTGTTTGTTCTGCCCTCTGCGATCAGGGACTGGCCGCTAAACTGGAACAATAAGATGAATAAAGTATTTTCAAACGCAAAAGACGCCATATACGACATTGGCGACGGCGATGTATTGATGTTGGGAGGATTTGGCCTTTGCGGAATTCCCGAAAATTGCATTTCAGCACTTGTATCAAAAGGTGTAATAGAATTAACCTGTATCTCCAATAATGCCGGGGTAGATGATTTCGGTATTGGACTGCTGCTTAACAACAGGCAGGTAAAAAAAATGATTAGCTCCTATGTTGGTGAAAATGCAGAATTTGAAAGGCAATTATTAACCGGTGAACTGGAAGTGGAACTTATTCCTCAGGGAACGCTGGCAGAGCGTTGCAGGGCAGCCGGTGCAGGTATACCTGCATTTTTTACACCGGCCGGGGTAGGGACTGAAGTTGCTGAAGGCAAGGAAGTGCGTGTGTTTAATGGGAAAACCTATTTGATGGAACTGGCATTCGATGCCAAATTTTCCATAGTAAAGGCATGGAAAGGAGATACACATGGAAATCTCATATACAAAGAAACGGCCAGAAACTTTAACCCGATGATGGCATCAGCAGGTAAAATAACCATAGCGGAAGTTGAAGAATTAGTGCCTGCAGGCGAATTGGATCCGAACCAGATACACACCCCGGGAATCTTTGTGCACAGAATTTTTCAAGGATCGAATTACGAAAAACGGATCGAGCAAAGAACAACCAGACCCCGTAAATGAAGCCATCCTGGGTTTTTGCATCCAACAATACACATAAACTGGAAGAAGTGCGCAAAATATTGGGTGCACATGTTCATATTCTGTCTCTTAATGATATAGATTGCCATGTCAATCCGGAAGAGACGGGGCTGACATTTGCCGAAAATGCACTGATAAAGTGTCGGGCGGTAGCTGAATACACGGTTCTGCCCGTTTTAGCAGATGATTCAGGCCTTAGTGTTATTGCCCTGAAAGGACAACCCGGGGTGAAAAGTGCCCGATACGCCGGTGAAGGCGCATCTGACCGCGATAACATGTTAAAGCTTTTAGCCGAAATGCAGGATCATGATGACCGTCGAGCTAATTTCACAGCGTGTCTTTGTTTATATGGTTTACGCACTGAACCACAGTTTTTTGAAGGAACTGTTAATGGAATAATTATTCGAGAGCCAGAAGGTTCAGCTGGTTTTGGTTATGACCCGGTTTTTGTACCAGATGGCTACAACGTGACTTTTGCAGAAATGGGCTCAGAATTGAAAAATACCATAAGTCATCGGCTAATGGCGCTAAACAAACTGATAAGCTCTGGTGTTTTGAGTGTATGACAAATATACCTCAGTTTGCTTTTCAAAATTTGCAGTACTTGCTGCCCGAAAACCGAATTGCTGGTTTCCCACTCGCAGAGAGAGATCACGCAAAACTGTTACATTACCATGATGGCCTTATTCAGGATTATCATTTTTATGATATTTCAACATTATTACCCACCGGCAGCTTATTGATAGGTAACAACACCAAGGTCATACCTGCAAGGCTCATTTTTCCCAAGGAGGAGGGATCAAATGTAGAACTATTTTTGCTTACACCACTTTCGCCCGACTGGTCTGTTTGGGAGGTGATGGTAGGGAACCGGCGGAAGTTTAAGGAGGGTCAAACTCTTTCTTTAACCGGTGGAGACGATAATGAGATTACTTTAACGGCAAACTGGCAAAACAGAAATCTAAATGTAATTCGCTTGCAGGTGTCACAACCTTATTCAATTCCCGAAGCACTAGAAATTTTCGGTAAGGTGCCGCTGCCACCATATATAAAGCGTGAAATGACTCATGAGGATAAAGAGCGATATCAAACGGTATTTGCAGAAGTAGCCGGAGCTGTTGCCGCACCCACTGCCTCCCTGCATTTTACGGAAAGAGTTCTTCAAAATCTGGATGAGGCAGGTATTAAGCGTAATTATCTAACGCTGCATGTCGGAGCCGGCACATTTAAGCCGGTAAAAACTGAATTTGCCTCAGAACATGAGATGCACAAAGAGCAGTTTCATATAAATTCCGAACTGTTGGCGGATATTGTTTCACATTTACGATCAGGTTCAAAAGTTATAGCTTCCGGAACCACCAGTATGAGGGTACTTGAGAGTTTACATTACTTAGGAGCACGCATAATGCAAGGTGTTCAGAATCCGGAGGATATCCCTCATGATGCGGGATTTGATCCGCAATATAAAAATGTTAACTTAAATGATTCGCTGGATGCGTTATCAAGTTATGTAGTTCAGTTAGGGGGGGAGCTGAGTGGAAACACCGCTATATTCATTCTTCCCGGTTTTGATTTTAAGATTTGTGATGCACTTATTACAAACTTCCATCAGCCAGGTTCTACTTTGATGGCACTTGTTTCTGCATTTGTGGGAGAAGATTGGCAGAAGATTTACGGACATGCTTTGGAAAGTGATTATCGATTTTTGAGTTATGGTGATTCTTCTTTGCTATTCAGAAATGGTCATAATAGACAGCTGTAGGCATAATTTGAGGTGATTTATCAGAATATTCAGAAGAAAATAGGAAAAAAGATTTGCAGGGGGTTGATTTTTCGAAAAATAGTCTTACCTTTGCACCCCGTTCTGGAACAAACAGCTACAAAAAGCGAAAGCCGTTCAAAAAATATTTTAATTTTCACTTGACTTTTAAAATATTTGTTGTACTTTTGCAGCCCCGTTCGGGAAAACAAAACAGAAATAAATTGACCTTCGGGTTGTATTTATAAAGTTCTTTGAAAGATTGGTAAGGAATAGCGAGTCGCCCAAATACTTTGGGAAAGTCGGGAATCAAACATCTTTTACTATGGAGAGTTTGATCCTGGCTCAGGATGAACGCTAGCGGCAGGCCTAATACATGCAAGTCGAGGGGTAAATATTGTAGCAATACGATATGAGACCGGCGCACGGGTGCGTAACACGTATGCAACCTACCTTTTACTGGGGTATAGCTCCGAGAAATCGGAATTAATCCCCCATAACACTGCGATGAGGCATCTCGATGCAGTTAAAGCTCCGGCGGTAAAGGATGGGCATGCGGTACATTAGCTAGTTGGTGAGGTAATGGCTCACCAAGGCTACGATGTATAGGGGGTCTGAGAGGATGATCCCCCACACTGGTACTGAGACACGGACCAGACTCCTACGGGAGGCAGCAGTAGGGAATATTGGTCAATGGACGCAAGTCTGAACCAGCCATGCCGCGTGCAGGATGACAGCCCTATGGGTCGTAAACTGCTTTTATAAGGGAAGAAACCCCTGGATGCGTCCGGGGCTGACGGTACCTTATGAATAAGGATCGGCTAACTTCGTGCCAGCAGCCGCGGTAAGACGAAGGATCCAAGCGTTGTCCGGATTTACTGGGTTTAAAGGGTGCGTAGGCGGAGTGCTAAGTCAGTGGTGAAAGCCCGCAGCTCAACTGCGGAACTGCCATT
>JBILTS010000151.1:0-4654 GCA_044371405.1 Bacteroidia bacterium | reverse complement strand
TCGACGGTAATGACATGAATCAGATTGCAAGCAAGATGCAATTTGCCAATGCCGACACTGCCAAAGCCAAAAAATACCAATGTTTCAAAAAACTTGAAACACTTATCAAAAGCCGCTTTAATAAATCAGATTTTCTGTCATGAATGAATTTGATCCAAATATCGAATTGATTGACCGCTATCTGCGCGGAGAATTGCAGGGTTCTGAGCTGGAAGCATTCATGACAAAATTGCAGTCTGATGATACCTTTAGGGCGGCGGTTAGTGAGCAGGAAAAGGTAGCCGCTGCCATCTATGCTGTGGGGCGTGCAAGGATGAAACAATATCTTGCTGAAAAAACCCGACATCGGGGTTCCTTTTTTATATCTAAAAAAGCATGGTATTTCGCTGCTGCCTCCGTCATATTGGTGGCGCTGGCCACAACCTTGTTTCTTTGGAAGGTAAGCCCGGAGATGCAGCAAAAAATTCCATTTGTGAAAACTGAATCTGATACGGCGACAAAGGAAAAACTAGATGAGGACAAATGGACACTGCAAACACCGTCCGAAAAAACCAGTAAGGATACAAGCGCCAACGAGGAGATTATAGCCCTAAATCAGGAAGAAGAGTTGCCTCCAATGGAAACAGATGACGCCGGCAGTGCCTCGGTAGCTGTAGAACCTCCGGAACCTATCATAATTGCATCCAATGTGCAAGCGGTTGCTATATCCCTTTTAAGCCAAACTGAAGCACAGAAATCGCTAAAAACGGAGGCCATGGAAATGAAACGCCCCCGTGCTGCTGACGCCGATGTACAGCCAACTACCGCCAAACCAATTGCAAAAGCCAAGCAATCGGGCCGTGAAGAAAATGCGAACGTTGAATATAAACAACCTGAGCAAACCCGCAGTAAAAAAGCAGCCATGCGGTTTTCCCTCACATTCTTTGAAACTCCGCGAAACGCACCCATGGTTCAGGTTGAGAAATACAACGATATGTATTTCGTTCGCTGCTATGATATTGTTTATGGCAATCCGCTGGTTTATGAGTTGCAGAACCGTTATTTTCTGCAAAGCGGCAATAAAGTATATGAATTGCTAAACCTGCCAGCACAAAATGGCCAAAAATCTCCATCAGTTGCTGCAACAGAAGTAAAAGACCCAGCCATCCTAAATATGATTGGCCAATGAATACAGCGTTTGTAAAATATCAGGGTACGGGTAATGACTTTATCATCATTGATGCCAGAGCGAACATACCATCCGGTATGGATGTGGCCCGTTTGTGCAATAGGCATTATGGAATCGGTGCAGACGGGTTGATGCTTTTAACTACAGAACCCGGTTATGATTTCCGCATGGTTTATTACAACAGCGACGGCAAAGAAAGCAGCATGTGTGGAAACGGAGGTCGTTGTATTGCCCATTTTGCCCATTCACTGGGCATCGGCAACGAAGGCAATCTGCATTTCCTGGCCATTGATGGACCGCATGATGCCATGGTTACAGGCAATAGTGTTAAACTGCAGATGAGTAATGTAAGAAGCTGGGAAGAAAGAAAAGATAATACCGTTGTAATTAATACAGGTTCTCCGCATTACGTTCATTTAACGGATTCACATCCCGATGATGTAGATTTAATTGCTTTTGCACACAGCATACGGTATGGTGAGGAATTCAGGGAATATGGCATTAATGTGAACCTGGTAAAAATTGAATTTGAGGGCCTGACCATGAGGACATACGAACGTGGGGTAGAAAATGAAACATTAAGCTGTGGGACCGGAGTTACTGCTGCCGCGCTTGCCTATCATATTTTATATGGTGCAGAAACTCCGGTTAAGGTAGCAACTCCCGGCGGTACGCTATCGGTTTCATTTGAGAGCGGCGAAAACGGTTATTACAATATTTGGCTGGAAGGCCCGGCTGAAAAAGTCTTTGCCGGTATTATATAAAAAAACTGCCGACCATGAAATGATCGGCAGCTTTATAAAGTTCTATTTTACCTTTTACTTAGCTACGTTGAATTTGGTGCTGTTGCTGCCTTCTTTACCGGTTACACGAACGAAATAGTTTCCGACAGGCAATGACGCTGTATTAAGTTTAATGGTATTGTTACCGGCTGATACCATCTCTGTTTTTTGCTGATAACGTTTGCCATCGAGGCCATAGATTTCGATAGAAAGTTTCTCATTACCAACACTGCGGAATGATACATTCATGGTACCATTGGCAGGCACAGGCCATGCTTTCAAACCGGTGTAGGTATCAGAGATGCGCTTGGTTCCGGTGCTCAGACTCATGCTTTGGTAGTAACCACGACCATGTGTACCAATATATAATTTCATGCCTTCCCAAGGTCTCCATTCATAGCCACGAATTTCAAACACAGGGGTACGTGCCATTCCGTTATTGGCCTCTGCCCAGTTGGTACCACCATTTTCGGTCATGAATACACCGAGATCTGTTCCAATGATAATTCTTTTGGGATTATCGATGTCGATAACAGCATCATAAACTGGCATGTTAGGCAAATCGCCGGTAATGTCTTTCCAAGTCGGCGTTTCATCGAGGGCATTCACAGTTTCCATAACATAAGTGTCATCGCCATAGCCACCCAGTGTTACTACAACATGGTTTGGGTTTGCCTGGTCTACATTTACTGAGGTAACCACACGGCTTGATGCACCCGGGGGGGTTATGGTTTTAATTGAAAGTCCTTTAGGGATATCATTAACTCCTGGATTGGCAGCCACGGTAAACTTGGCAGTATCCAGGCCACTTAATCTGAGGAGTTTGCCTGCTTTTGCAATGAAAAGATAGGCGCCATCCGGTGTGTAATCCATCTCTAGTATGCGGTCATTGCCCAATCCTGATGCTACACGGAACCAGCTAACATCCTGAATAAAATTGGTAGGATTGATGGCTACCCAAACTTCAGCGTTCCTGGCAAGGAAAAGACGAGAGGTAGAGTCATTGGGCTCCCACAATGTAAAATGGGTAGTGAAATCCACATCAGGCGGATTGGCTGCGGCATCATCCGGCTTGATACGTTTGTCCCAGAAAGATGAATTGCTCTGTCCGCTGTTGCCGGTTCTTACAATGCGACCATAATAAGTACACATGAATATGGTCTTGGGATAATATTTGGAGAACTCCACATCAAAACCATCACCGCCCAGAATTTCAATGGATGTTTTTGAAGGCACACCGTTGATACTGTTGCCAGAGAAGTTTATTAACTGTGTACCATTATCCTGAGAACCACCTACAATGTGACCTAAACTATTGGCTGCCACATTGTAGCACTGATAGGTTGTAAAGTTTCGGTTCATTCGGGTCCAGGTTGAGCGATTCTTGCTTCCAAAAAGTCCACCATCTGTGCCTATCAGCATTAAAGGAGGATTTTGACGGGTATCAAACTGGATGATGTGTTTGTCTGCATGCACGTAGGAGTTATTCCAGGGAGCTGTAAACATGGAAGCAATTTCTGTGTAACCATTTACGTTGTCCCAAACAGCAAGGGTAACACCACCCAAAAACACACGATTTTTATTCAACGGATCCACAGCAGCCACGTTGTCATAGTAGCCCTGACCGGTTCCCATATTATCGGTAACCGTGCTGTAGAATACAATCTGTGTCCATGTAGCACCTCCATCTGTGGTGCGCCATACACCGTTCAGACGTGTTTGTGCATTTTGCAGGTAAACGTAGTTAGGATCCTCAGGTGAAATAGCTATTGCTACGCGGGCTGAAGGACCACCGTAGGTAACTTGGGTGAAGTTTCCGCCATTTGCATCGCTTTTAAATACTGAACCATTTGAGAAACTCGCCCATACCACGCCATTCTTGTCAATTTTCACTTCCAAACAAGAACCACCACGCTGTTGAACGGGTGCTGCATTGTTATTAATCAGGAATAGGCCACTTTGTGTTGCAACATAAAGCTTATTGCCGAAAGCAGCCATGGCATTGCATGAATAAAAACGATTATCTGATGCATTGGCAATCCTTGTAAAGGTTGTACCTGAAGCGTTTGTGCTCTTATACAGACCATTGCCAATGAAGGCAGGTGAACCGTTTCGGGTTCCGGAAAGGTTTGTAAATCCACCCTCACCGGTTCCGTAGTAAATAATACCATCGGCGGTTTGGGCTATGCAGGTTACATTAAGATTTTCCTGCTTGTCATTAACAGGAACCCAGCTGGCACCTGAAGTGTTACTACGGAACAAACCACCGCTAACACCTCCCATAAACCAGAGATTCATGGAATCTCTGTGTAAAAGCAAAGCACGGCATCGACCGCCCACATTATCAGGACCCATATTGGTCCACATCAGGGAGGCACGACGCACTGTGCGAAGACGATCTGCCTGAGCAACAGCAGCTTCTACCCATTCCGGCTCAATGGTTCCGGTTTGGGGGTTTGCACGAAGTAATTTAAGATACTCAAGCGCAGGACCAATTTCTTCACTTTCAGCGTATTCTTCAGAAACACCACTTATAATGGATGGCTTTTTAATGATAGTGTTTTCTGAAAACCAGGTAACACCGACCATCAGCGACATCGCTGAAGAAATAAGAAGGGCGTGTTTGAACTTCATAAAAAGTATATATTCTTAATAGTCCGCTAATTTACATTCACTTTGTGAAAACACCACCAAGCAGCGCATC
>JBILTS010000045.1:0-15434 GCA_044371405.1 Bacteroidia bacterium | reverse complement strand
TTTTGCCTATCTAATGATATGAAGATTTCATTCATAAAAACAATATATCCATTGAAAAAATATCTTATTCTAAGCATACTTCTATTAACTTCCCATTTTGCTTTTTCAGCTAAATGGTACGTTGACACTGCCGGCAGCAACTCTTATAATGGTAAATCTCCAGTGTTTGTTTCAGGCACCACAGGGCCATTGAGAAATCTTTCTGCAGCTTTTGATTCTGCATCTTCCGGTGATACAATTTACATGGGAAATGGTCATTTTGGTGAACATTTTACCCTTACTTCCAAAGATATTTATTTGTCTGTTGGGAATACCTCAATAAAGGCAATTACCTTGAACGGCTCAGGTAATGTCGCCGCAGTAATTGGTTCTCTGGGTTCTTCGCTCACAGTATCGGATACCTTCGATATGTCCGATGGCTATCTGATGACTAGCTTAGGAAATGCTGCATTTAGACTAGCTCCCGGCGTTATTCAGCTTGGTGGAGGAACCAATTCTTTTGTAGATGATAAATATTTTATTGGTGTTTCAACAGGCACTCCCGATATCAATTTTTACTTGGGAGAATATGCGTCTTTTGACTACCGAAAAGTTCGCCTAAAATTCACCAAAACGGGTTCAGATACGGTCTATATCTCTAATCAAATGTTTTTTGGTGTTGCACCCGTTTCCGGTTCTTTGCCCACAGGAATCAGAAACATAAGCTCTGTCAGGTATTTTAAGCTAGATGCAACCGACTTCAGTAATATAAGCGGTTTTTACCTGGAACCAGGTTATGATTATCAAAATATTGACGATGAAGTAAAAGATTCAGCCAAATTGAGACTCGTTCTGCATAAAGGAACTGGAAACTGGATTTCCCTGGGTGGAAAAGGTAGCAGCAATAACAGCGGAACGCTTTATAATTCAACAGCAGCCGATACGCTTGCCTACTTTACCTATGCAAACGATAGCTTAGGTCACAATATCCTTGGCTCGGATGAAGTTTTTGCAATTCTTAATGACAAATACTCTGAATGTCTGGGTACAACAGTGAATTTCAATGAAAGTTCCCTTAGTCCACGTTCTTCCATTACTTCATATTTCTGGGATTTTGGAGATTTATCTGTAACTACAGACACGTCCTCTTTGCAATTTCCAAGTTTCACATACTCCGATACCGGATTATATACCGTGAAGTTGATAGTTGTTAATGGTCTCGGTTATGAAGATTCTGCAACTACCACCGTTAGGATTAACGCTCTGCCTGCAGTGAATTTTGGATTTAAAGAGGTTTGTCAGGGATTGTTAACCCAATTCTCCGATTCATCTAAAATAAATCTGCCCTCAACCATTGTTTCCAGAACTTGGAACTATGGAAACGGTTTTACTGGAACAGGCCCTCTTGTTAATTATCCTTATACCACCCCCGGCACATACAGCGTTAAGTTGATTGTAACAACCTCTGATGGCTGCACAGATTCAATAAGCAAACCGGTAAAAGTATTTCCCAAGCCATATGTTAATTTTCCTACCCCTTCAACATGTGTAAATGATACAGCTACTTTTCTGAGATTCAGAAATACCAGCCCGCCTGATAGCCAGGTGACTTATTCATGGTTTGTAGATGGTGTTTTTCAGAAAACAGATACTTTAATAAAGTACAAGTTCATCACACCTGGGCTACACAATGCCAAGATGATTGCTGTTACAAAAAATGGTTGCATAGACAGCGTATCTAAAAGTTTCAATATTCAATACCTTCCGATCCCCAATTTTACTGTACCATCTGTTTGTGTTACCGATAGCGCTTACTTCCTGCGTTTCAGAAATACAATGCCGCCTGAAAATCAATTATCATGGAGCTGGAAAATAAATGGGGTTTTGGCGAGCACTGACACGGCCTTCAAGTATAAATTCAGTACTTCAGGTTCATATGCTGTGAAGCTTAAAGGTACTTCTCTTCAGGGTTGCAAGGATAGTATTACCAAAACCGTTACCGTGCATGCACTTCCTGTCCCCAATTTCACTGTAAAAGACATTTGTATCTCAGATACAGCCAGGTTTACCCGTGTTTTAAATACCAATCCGCCGGACAATCAAATAACCTGGACATGGAAGGCAGACGGTAAGAGTATTGCAGGTGATACATCCGCTAAAATTAAATTTGCCACAATCGGGTCTCATACGGCTTCCTTATACGGAATAACCACTAATGGCTGCAGAGATAGCATCACCAAATCATTCACGGTTTATGGTCTTCCATTGCTGGGTTTTGTGCCCGATCCAGCTATTTCAGGAAATACACAAACACAATGTCTGAAAGGCAATAAATTCACCTTTTTACCAACTTTGGGCACTTCTCAGTCCCAGTCAATTGTGGCTGCAGGATGGAAATGGGGTGACGGCAACACTGATTTGTTGAAAGACAGTGTGCATTCCTACACTGCTGTTGGAACCTATAAAGTAACACTGACAGCTACCACCGATAAAGGATGTACAGACAGTGTCAGCAATAATTACACAGTGCGCGGAACCCTGAATCTCAATTTTAATAAAACTGGAAATTGTGTGCCGGACAGTATTATTTTTTCTGACTCTGCGGTAAGTGCAAGCTCTGCCATTGCAGTTCGTACTTGGAGGGTTAACGGTAGCAATGTCGCTTCAACAACTCCTGCAAAATTGTTCCTAAATTCGGCAGGTCCTTTTACAGTTACCTACATTCTTACCACAGCAGAAGGTTGCACAGATTCCATTAGCAAGAACTACACTTTCACCACCTATCCCAATCTTACCTTCAACCTCACAGGTAGCTCTCCCTTCTGCGTTGGAGATAGTCTGAAAGTACTCGCCAATGGCGGAACCAATGTGGTATGGCTCAACGATAATGACACCAACAGAAGTAAGGTGTTCAAATCAGCCATACGTTACCGCGTTCGCGCTTACAATGGTCCTACTTGTTTTGTAGAAGATGATGACACCGTTTTGGTATATCCAAAAGCAGATGTGAAGGCATTCTCAGATACTACCATTTTTAGAGGGGGCATTGCAACATTGAGAGCAACCGGTGCTGCAACCTACATCTGGAGCCCGGCAGTCGCATTAAACGCAACTACAGGCCCCACTGTAATTTCGTCAACCTTAAAAACCCGAACGTATATCGTTTCCGGAACAAATGGCAGCGGATGCTCAGATGACGATACAGTGACTGTAACTGTAATTGATCCCATTTTTACACGCATTCCTAACATCATTACCCCCAACGGAGACGGAGATAACGATGTGTGGGATCTTAAAGAACTTGCCGATCTTGATCAGTATGATTTGACCATAGCTGATTATTCAGGCAAGGTTATTTACGAGAGCAATAACTACCTCAATGACTGGAATGCACTGGATAAGAATAATAAAGAATTGCCTGATGGAGTATATTACTTTCTGTTACATCACCGCGGCAATCATTCTAAGTTAAAAGGTTACATCCACGTAATACGCTAAACCTGTGAAAATTTCAAAATACATCATCCTTCTTGCATGCTTATTTACAGCTGGTAAAACTGCTGCTCAGATGAGTTCGCGCATAGATCAGTTTTTTCTGGATCCATCCATTATCAATCCTGCGGCCATGTCTGCTCAAAAAACAGCATCGGCATCGCTCTTTTTTAATAGGGTGTATTCACCGGTGCAAGGCACCCCCCAGAATATGCTTGCCAATATTGTGCTGCCACTGCCAAGTGAGCGCACTTCATTCGGTGTGTTTTACCTTAGGGAAACCGCTGGCTTCTCTAATCTTCAGAATGCATATGTTTCCTATGCCTATGCCATTCCATTCAAAAATGAAAGTAAGTTGAGTCTTGGAGTGTCATTGGGCTTTATGAATCAGAGTTTTGATCCAAGCAAAGCGGTCTACATTCATTCCAATGATCCGGTTATCAATGCACTGATTTTTAGTCCCGCTGTTACACGTGCAGATCTTCGTGCCTCCGCTTTTTATACAAACAAAGGCCTTATGTTTGGGGTTTCTACCAGTCGGTTACCAAAACCTCGCTTTGATTACTCCTATTTCAATTATAAGGCCCAGTACAACCTGCAGAATGTATCCAACTTAATGCTGGGTTACACTTTTGAAATTGGAGAAAAGTTGAAAATTCAGCCCACTGCAAACGTAACTTTCTGGGATTTTGAAAATTACAGGGGCCAAATGAATATCACCACGAACTATGATAATAAATTTTGGTTTGGATTTTCCGGGAACGATGCTTCTCAGTTTGGAGGTAATCTTGGTGTGAACCTGGGTGGCGGAACCCGCTTCGGTTATGCATTTTTGTACCCTACCGGCAAATCAAGAGAGGTTTTGGGCAACGGACATGAATTTTTCTTCACGATAGGTTTAGGAAGAGGAGGAGCCGCTGCTGCATCTGCCGAAGAAAATACAACCCCTTCCGAAGTTAAAACCAATGAGAGACGCAAAGTGCAAATTACGGTGTCAAACCTTCCAGGATTTATAGAATCAGGTCTTGGCATAGATACATCCGGAATTACCATTGCCAAGCTAGATAGCAATGCCAAAGCAACTCCTGGATTCTATGTTGTTACCGGTGTTAGTTCAGATGAGGGCAGGGCCAACAAAATGATTAAGAATTTGTATATGAACGACCAGTTCGCTTACAAATATTTTGATCGTAAGAATAATAGCTATTACGTGTATGTGAAGTATTTCAAAACACGTAATGAAGCTGACAGATTCCTGTTAAGCTCTGAGGTGGGGCTTACTCAGTCTTGGGTGCGGGAAGTTAAATAATGGGTTTACCCATTCCTGAAAAGTACATGCCGGCAATGGCAGCATCCCTCATGTTTTGATGCTGTGCAAATAGCCCGGCTATCATTCCAGTGAGTTTATCTCCACTTCCTCCGCGCGCCATACCTGGATTGCCCGTTCCATTGTAAAAAATCTTGCCATCGGGACAAGCGAGAAAGCTGTATGTATTTTTGGCTAGGATGTAAATACCTAGTTCCTTGGAATGTTGCAGTGCCATCATTTCTTTCTGTCTTCCATCCTCTGAAATTCCAAAGAGTCGCTCAAATTCAGCCGGATGTGGTGTGAGCAATGTTCCTGCCGGAAGTAATTTCATCAATTCTTTATGCGTTGAAATAATGTTAAGTGCATCAGCATCCAGAATTAAAGGAAATGTGAAGCGATTAAGCGCAGCAGTCAGTAATGCGGTGGAATCTGACGTTACACCCAGGCCCGGTCCAATGGCCACTGAACGGAATTTATTCTTAGGTAGCTTTTCAATAGCTACTGCATCGAGTGCATGTGAAATGTGCATAATTTCAGGATGTGCAGAGAAGTACGGCATTGCTGTTTCGGGCGATAACACTGTGGTTAATCCGCTACCTGCTTCATAGCAAGCATTTGCTGCCATACTGATAGCCCCATGCATTCCATGATTTCCGCCTATAAGGAGCGTGTGTCCGTATGTGCCTTTGTGGCTGTGTCGCGGCCTTTTTGGTAAAAGTGTTTTCATCTGACGCTGCACATTTGGATGATGAGGATCCAGGTAATACCGCTTTGTATCAATGGAGTTTATATCGATGCCACAATCTACGATTTCCATATCAATCTCATTTTCTGCATACAGCAATGATGGTTTGGGACATTGTATGGCAATGACCTTTTGAGCATGTATGTACGGTGTTTTTATTCCGGTGGGTTCATCGGTCAATCCGCTGGGCATATCAATTGAAAAAACCAATCGGTTTTGACGGTTGATTAAATGAATCAAGGTTTCCCATTCGTACTGCAAGGGCTGGGTTAGCCCTGTTCCAAACAATGCATCTACAAGCGGGGTATGGTCGAGTATGGTTAAGTCTTGGAGATCCTGTATTATTTGAATATTGAGTTGTTTTTGGGCAGAATAGAGCTTCATCCTGAATTCGAGTGCAGGAGATGGAGTTTTGCCCAACAGACAAATCTTGGTTTCTACGGCATATCCTTTGGAAGCAAATAGCAAAGCGATGCAGAGTCCGTCTGCACCATTATTTCCCGGGCCGCAAAAGAAGGTTATGGGTTTGTCTGTAGTAAATCTGTCTTGGATATGCCGGAAGATTCGGTATGTAGCCCTGTCCATCAGGTCGTGGGCATTCATGCCTTCCTGAATCATGGTGAGATTGTCGCAGTGTTTGTTTTCAGCAGATGTGAGAATTTTCAGCCCGGGGTCCATACAATCAAACTTTTGGGAAGTACTTCAATTTCGGCGATATTTTCAATGATGCCCGCCGCTTCCCCGTCTAAATGTAAGGGCCTTTTCCCTTCAAATTGCATGATGAACTTGCTGCCCGAAATACAATAAACATCGGGGCTTCTGTTAATACTGCCATTAGCCAGGTGAAAACCAATCGCAGGTATTTTCAAGGGGTTGGCTTTTCTAAATATCACAGCCGATAATGCGCCGTCGTCGTCTCTCGCAGCAGGGTCTACCCTAAAGTTGTTTCCCCATTGACTGCCGTTGCAAAAATCAACCATCCATGCTTTTCCTTCCCAGTGCCCATTTTCGTTGGTGACTCGGGTGTTAAAGGCATCCATTTTTAGGTTTTTGAATACGGTTTTTACATATCCTTTTAGGCCCCTGTGTTCTTCCCGCTTAAATTCATGACTAATTTTGGCAGTATAGCCCACCCCGGCAATATTCAGAAAATGATAGCCATTAAACATGGCTGTATCACGAATCGATATTCTTGGGTTTTCTGCTGCTTTTAATGCTTCCTGCCATTTTAGTGAGATATGATGGTGCCTGGCATAACCATTGCCCGACCCAAGCGGAATTATGCCCATGCCGGTTTCTGTTCCAATAAGCTGGCTGCTAACAAGGTTCAGGGTTCCGTCACCTCCGCATGCAAATACTGCCTTGTAGTTTTTTTGGGCCAGGTCTTTAGTTAATTCAACCAGTTCTGCTGCCGATTTTGTCTCATATAGCGAAAAACCTGGCATGTTTTTGATCGCATTGGCCATTTCCAGTCCTTTTTTACGAACTTTTGCATTTCCGGAAGCCGGATTTATGAGAAATGCTATTTTCTTATCTGTATTTCCCATCAGTTATCGAAAGCATAGCGGAGAATATTGGCTCCCATTTGTAGTGCCTTTTGTCGGATGGGTTCGGGGTCATTATGTACTTCAGCATCTTCCCAACCGTTGCCAAGGTCACACTCATAATCGTAAAAACACACCAATCGTCCTTTGTAAATCAACCCGAATCCCTGTGGGGCTTTGCCATCATGTTGGTGAATTTTAGGCAGGCCGGATGCAAACACATACGGTGCGCTATAAATAGGATGGCGGTGGGGAAGTTCTTTGAACTCGATTTCGGGAAATACCTTCTTCATCTGTGAGCGAACGAATTTGTCCATACCGTAGTTATCACAGATGTGCAAGAAACCACCACTTTCAAGGTACTTTCTCAGGTTTCTGGCATCTACATCGCTAAATAACACATTGCCATGGCCTGTCATGAAAATATAAGGGTGATTATACAAATCCGGACCGCCAACATCCACAACGCTTTCAACCGGATCAATGCTCATTCCCAGTTTTGAATTACAAAACTTAGCCAGGTTTCCCAAAGCAGTCTTGGAACTGTACCAGTCGCCACCACCGCTGTATTTGAGGCGACCCAGCTTTACTGAATAAGCCCCCGAAGGTTTCGTCATGGCACCCAATACAAAAATGGAAGTGGTGAGGGCCAAACCCAGTGCAATACGGATGCGTAGTTTCACCATGAGTGGAATTTACAGATATAGGTACAAAAGAAATGCCAATCCTGCTGCAATACGGTAATATCCAAACCAGGCAAAACCTTTGGATTTAACCAGTTGAATGAAAAAACGAATGGCGAGCAATGCAGTAATGAAACTAAATACATTTCCAAGTGCAATATCCTGTATTTGAGATGCTGATAGCTTGTCCCAGTTTTTTAGTAGTTTGTATAAGCCGGCTGCAGTGAGGGTGGGTACTGCCAGGTAAAAGCTAAATTCAGTGGCGGCTACCCGACTCAGTTTACAGCCCAGTGCTCCGGCTATGGAAGCTGCACTCCTGCTTACGCCGGGTACCATGGCAAAACTTTGAACCAGGCCAATTTTCATTGCATCCTTGTATGACAAATCATCTACCGTTTTTTCACCCTCGGGTAATAGTTTTTCCATAAACAATAGGAAAATACCAATTAAAATGAGGGTAAAGCCAACAATGGCAGGCGTCTGAAGCAGTTTTTCAAGAAAATCGTCAAACATCAGGCCCAAAACAGCTGCCGGTAAAAAACCCGCAAACAGATTCAGGTAGAATTTATGATTTTTAAAATTAAAGAATCTGTGGGGGTAAGCAGTAATAACAGCCAAAATCGCCCCAAACTGAATGCTGATGATGTAGGTGTCTATCTGGGTAGCATCCAGTTTCAGGATTTCACCAGCCATCATCAAGTGCCCTGTGCTGCTTACAGGCAGATACTCGGTTATCCCTTCAATGACAGATAGGATAAGGTTTTCAACCCAGGTCATTCACCGGACTTTGATTTGCCTTTGTAGAAAATGGCAACGATGCCCAAGGTGAAACCCAGCATTACAATGATGGGCGCTACGGTGACTTTAGTGCTGTTGTATATGTCGGTGGTGCCGCTCATCAAGGCGAAACCGATTACCAGTACAATCAATGATGCACCAAGTAAAACATAGTTAAGTTTCTCAAAAACCATTTTATTGTTTTGAGCGTCTTTTTTCACTTCCGGTGTGCTGATTTTTTTTGTGCTCATTAGTATAAATTTTCAATTTTGCTACGAAGATACTTACGGGTGCTGAACCATGCACTACCTGCTGCTATTAAAATTCCACAAAAAGCGGTAGCCGACAAACAAATAACCGCCTGCCATGGGTTTATAAAACCTGCAATATTGGCAATGGTGCCAAAACCACTCCAGATATAGTGAATCCCTTTCAGCACTCCAAATAATAGCAGCAGAGAAATAGGAAAAGCAATGATCGCATACATCACAAACTTTCCAATGATGGGTCTGATGATAAAGCCATGGGTGGCTCCTACCAACTGCATGCTTTTAATTATGAATCGGTTGGCGAATATATTAAGCCGGGTGGAATTGTGGATTAGACCTATCGAGATGAATACAAAAATCAGGGTTATTCCCAGCAGGGTAAGCTGTATTTTCGAAACATTGTCATTCACCGATTCCATCAGATTTTTTTGGTAAATAACACTTTCCACCATCGGCATCTTTTTCAATTTTTCAGAGACCATTTCCAGTTCCTGTGCGGTTGCAAACTCCGCTTTAAAATACAATTCAAGACTCAATGGCAGTGCATTGAGCTCCACGTATTGCATAAACGCAGGGTCGCTGGTTTCAGCCAATTCTTTCATGCCCTCCTCACGACTCACAAATCGCGATGTTTTATACCATTTTTCCTTTTTCAGTGAATTATCCAGTTCCCTAACCTGTGCCTCACTGCACGAGTCGTGAAAATAAACATCCAGACTGCTGCTCTCTACCAAACTTTTACTCAGTCCCTGAAAACCTAAATAAGACAGAGAAAACAACCCCAGCATAAACATTACCAGCACCAGACTGGTTATGCCCGGTAATGAACTCGGTTTTCGTCTTTTTGATTTAACTTCAAATTCCTCAGACATGAATGGCGAATTTCAATAATTTGTAACAAAAGCCAATCATTAAGTTATCCGCAATTGTTTATATGCTTCATGGTTAAAGCCCGTTTTGCATGAAATTTACAACATTGATGTTGTATAAAGTAATATCAGCTAATTTTGTCAAATGGAAAATCAGCTTGTACGGGTTGGACATTGGGAAGGTGTGAGCTATCTGCTGCTGCTGGCTGTGGCCATGCCTTTAAAATACATTTTCAATTTACCAATGGCTGTAAGCGTTTTAGGTTCGTTGCATGGGATTCTGTTTGTTTGGTTTTGTCTCATTATTCTATTGATGGTAATAAAAAAGGAACTCGGATTTACCCAAGGAGCTCTGGCAGTTTTGTTATCCCTACTGCCATTTGGTACGTTCTATCTCGGCCGTTTTGTATTGCGCAAATAATTTTCATATTTAAGAGGAAAATCGTATTTTCGTTTTCCTATGGATGGTGTAAATATTAAGCAGGTATTGCTTGAAAATATTATATTTATTGATATTGAGACAGTTTCGGCCCATAAAAACTTCGATGATTTAAGTCCGGAATGGCAGGATTTGTGGAAACGAAAAGCTAAGAATCTGACAAAAGATCAGCAGTCAGAGTCTGAAATTTACGATCAGGCCAGCATCTATGCTGAATTTGGTAAAATTATTTGTATTGGTGTAGGTTTTTTGAGAAGGGGTAAGGATGGCTTGCAGTTTCGTGTTAAATCCTATTGCGCTGATGATGAAAAAACGCTGTTACAGGAATTCGCTAATTTGCTGAATCGAAGTTTTAACGGACCTCAATATTTGCTGTGTGCCCATAACGGTAAAGAATTTGATTTTCCATATTTGGCCAGAAGAATGATGGTGCATGGGATAGCATTGCCCAAACTCTTGGATATTCAGGGAAAAAAGCCCTGGGAAGTACAACACCTTGATACTTTGGAATTATGGAAATTCGGCGATCGGAAAAGTTTTACATCATTGAATTTACTCGCTCATCTATTTAATATTCCTACACCGAAGGATGATATAGATGGCTCAATGGTTGGAGCTGTTTATTGGCAGGAAAATGATTTGGATCGCATTGCACGGTATTGTTGTAAAGATGTAATTACACTGGCGAGGGTGTTTCTAAAATTCAGGGGCGATAAAACAATAGATGAAGATGATATTGTATATGCTTAATTTACATGGTATAAAAATCTTTTTCTCTGTTTAGACAACCGAGTTTCCATTTTTAAAGTCATAGATATAATAGATATGACTGTTAACAGCAGTGCATTCATCATATCTTTGCACTTGGCCTAACATGTACAAGTATTATCTCATCGTCATTCTTTCGATTCTCTGCATGAAGGCTAGGGCTGCAGAACCTACGGTGCCTGCAAGCAGCCTTCAGTTTGGCGGGCTTACATGTATTGCTGTAAATTTAACTTTTGCAAAGGGCGACGGTGCCTGGAGAACAGTACTGATGAAACAAGGTGGTGCCGTTAATGCAGTGCCATCAGATGGAACCAAGTACACAGCATTCTCAGCTTTTGGTGCGGGATCACAAATAGGTACCGGAAATTATGTGGTTTATGATAACATTGGAAACAGTGTTACTGTAACCGGATTGTTGCCCGGAACCACCTATCATTTTACCGTTTTTGAACATGATGGCATAGCACCTGATTATCTTACAAGCAAGTCAGCAAGTCTTTCCTTTACAACCCATTCACTGCAATTAGATTTTAGTTTCAGCCGAACTGACAGCTGCGAAAAAACGAACAATGTAATCTTTACCAATAAGTCTACAGCCAGTTTTGGTTGGATTACCTATACGTGGATTTACCGCGATGGGAACAGGGATACTGGCGTGGATGTAAAGCATACTTACAATGCCGGCGGCAATTATGCTGTACAATTAATTGCTTCTCCATCACTTGGATGTAATAATAATTTTACTCATCCTACCAGTGTTTTCATAGTTCCCAGGCCCAAAAGTACCCCTACAGTTAGAAACTGGGATACAGCCCAATGCCTGAATGGAAATCACTTTTATTTTGAAGATAAAACTACCATTCCTGCCATCCCCCGATGCGGAAAGCGCGTAATGTGGTATCTGGGTGGGGCAGATAGTACTACATTTCCCAATCCGGACAGATATTTTACCAGCCCTGGAAAATTTCGTATATTCTTTCGGAGCGAAACCACTTATGGGCTTAACGGCAATGTGTTTAGCACAGGCTGTACGGATACATCAGCCATTTATGTGAGGGTAATTGCCGATCCAAGCAGTGGTATTAAAATCAATGACTCCATTCAGTGCCTAAAGAACAATACATTCACATTTCAAAATTCTACGGCTAATCTGGTGTATTACCGATGGTATTTTGGTGATGGGGATTCATCACTTTTGCAGAATGCAACCCATACCTATAAAGATACTGGTGTTTACATGGTGATTCACAGTGCCAGAAGTAAAGAGGGGTGTTCAAGTACCGACACCACCTATGTGCGTGTGAGGCCTAATATATCTGCCACATTCAGTGGATTGCCCAGCTTTGCTTGTGAAAATGCACCATCAATTACACTGAGTGCGGGAACGCCCGGCGGGATTTTTACAGGTGGTCCTCTTTCAGGGAATAATTTTACCTGCTCACCTCCCGGAAATTACACTGTAAAATATACCATTCCGGATGCCGATTGCCCTGATTCCACCACTGCCTCAATTAATATTCATCCACTGCCCAAATTTAACCTTGGAAGAGATACCAGCTTGTGTAATGGGAGCAGCCTAACCCTCAATGTTTCTGCTCCGGGTACCATATCTTGGAATACCGGACAAAGCGGTAATTCCATCTCGGTGAATTCCGGTGGCGTATTTCGGGCGAGTGCCGATGATTTGGGTTGTTTATGGTCTGATTCACTGCGGATATTTTTGGGAGATGCCCCCATCGTTGTTTTGCCCTCCGATACCCTGCTTTGCAAAGGGGGGATGCTCAAACTCACAGCTACCTGGCCTCAGAGCAAATACCTTTGGAGTAACGGACAAACAGACTCTGTAATTTATGTTACCAGGGGGGGGAATTACAGCGTCACTGTAACGAATCCCTGTGGGGTGGCCTCTGATGCAGTTACCGTTCGATATCAGGAAGAACTGTGTGACTTGTTTGTGCCAACTGCATTTACCCCCAATAATGATGATAAAAACAATGATTTTCAAATTTTTGTAAGGGGTGGCAAACCCACACTCATGCTAATGTATGACCGCTGGGGCGGTAAGGTTTTTGACAGTCGTGACAAAGGCATTTATCATTGGAATGGTAAAACAGCCGATCAGGATTGCATGGAAGGCGTGTATCATTACGTATTTCAGTATGAAATGCCTGTGGGTAGCCGCGTAAGGCGTAATTCGGTTAAGGGCAGCGTGGTTTTGATGCGCTGATTGAATCGGGCAAAAAGTGTCAGTAAATTGAGGATTATTGGGTGCCGTTGTGTACTAACTTTGTGCACACATGCAAGCCGCTACCGTCGATCAGGCCAAACAACTGGGCCTTCTTGAAGAAGAATTTCACCACATCTGCAGCATTTTGGGTCGTGAGCCCAATTTTACCGAGCTGAGCGTTTTCTCCGTAATGTGGAGCGAACACTGCAGTTACAAAAATTCCATCGTTTGGCTGAAAACCCTGCCCCGCGAAGGAAGTAAAATGCTGGCCGAAGCCGGTGAAGAAAACGCCGGGCTTGTGGATATTGGCGACGGATTGGCCTGCTGTTTTAAAATTGAAAGCCACAACCATCCCAGTGCCATTGAACCTTATCAGGGAGCTGCAACCGGCGTGGGAGGTATCAACCGCGATATTTTTTCCATGGGCGCCAGGCCCATAGCGCAACTAAACAGCCTGCGTTTCGGAAACCTAAAAACCGATCGTACCAAGTGGCTGATGAAAGGTGTGGTAAAAGGCATTGGCGATTATGGCAATGCCTTTGGTATTCCCACGATAGGTGGCGAAGTGTATTTTGACGACTGCTACGAACAGAACAACCTCGTAAACGCCATGAGTGTGGGTATTGTGCCTGTTGGCAAAAGCATTTCCGCTGCAGCGGGCCCTCCCGGCAACCCTGTCTATATCTTTGGCTCTGCTACCGGTAAAGACGGCATTCATGGTGCTGCCTTCGCCAGTAAGGACATGAGCGAGGATAGCATACAGGATTTGCCCAGCGTGCAGGTAGGCGATCCCTTCTGGGAAAAACTGATTCTGGAAGCCACCATGGAACTGATTGAAACCGGCGCTGTGGTAGGCATGCAGGATATGGGTGCGGCAGGTATTACTTGCTCAACCAGCGAAATGAGCGCCAAAAGCGGCGTGGGAATGGACGTGTGGCTGGATAAAGTACCCATGCGCCAGTCCGACATGAAATCATGGGAATTGCTGCTCAGCGAAAGCCAGGAACGCATGCTGGTAGTGGTAGAGAAAGGGAAGGAGCACCTGGCAGAGGAAGTGTTCAGGAAATGGGAAATCACCTATGCCCATATTGGCCAGGTAACAGATACAGGACGTGTTCGCTACTTCATGAACGGCACTTTGGAAGGCGATATTCCTGCCGAAAGCCTGGTGCTGGGTGGCGGAGCGCCCGTATACAAAAGAGAATGGACAATCCCCGCATATTTTGCGGAGATTGAGAAATTTGATATCGCCTCAATCGCAGATATAACAACGGAGGAAGCCAAAACAGCCGCCATGAAGCTTTGCGCCGAGCCCAACATCGCCAGCAAGCGCTGGGTGTATGAGCAGTATGACAGCATGGTAGGCACCGTAAACCAAAGCACCAATAGGCCCAGCGATGCTTCTGTGGTGATGGTGAAAGGCACCAACAAGAGCTTAGTACTTACGGTAGATTGCAACAGCCGCTACATCTTTGCCGATCCCGATAAAGGAACGCAAATTGCCGTGGCCGAAGCATCCCGCAATATTCGCGTTACCGGCGGTGTGCCTACCGGTGTAACCAACTGCCTGAATTTTGGTAACCCCTACAATAAAGAAGTTTATTATCAGTTCAAACACGCCATCGACGGCATGGGCAAGGCCTGCCGCAAGTTTGATACCCCGGTAACCGGAGGAAACGTGAGTTTCTATAACCAAAGCACCAATGGCAATGCGGTTTATCCCACGCCAACCATCGGCATGGTGGGTATAATAGAAAAGCCCGAACACCGCATGACACTGGATTTCAAACAGGCCGGCAACCTGATTTACCTGGTTGGCGAAGCCAAAAATGACCTCGGCAGCAGCCAGTATCTGGCCAAACTAAAAGGCGTGGAATACAGTCCCTGTCCGCAATTTGACCTGGACGAAGAATACGCAGTGCAAATGGCCGTATACAACGCCATTACCGCAGGTTTACTCAATTGCGCGCACGACATCAGCGAAGGCGGCTTGTTTGTTGCCTGCCTGGAAAGTGCCATGGCGGGCGGAACCGGCTTTGATATTTGTACTCTCTCCGGAATCAGAAACGATGCCTGGTTGTTTGGTGAAAGCCAAAGCCGAGTGGTGGTAAGCATTTCAGAGTCTAACAAAGCGGCTTTCGAATCAGTGATGCAGCAAGCCGGCGTAAAAACCCTGCATATCGGAACGGTAGCCGGTAGCGGTGTTACGGTAAACGGACAAAGCTGGGGTGAAGTGCAGGACTTTGCCAAACCCTACAATTCGGTGATTGCTGAAGCGATAGGATAATTCATTTTTTATTGATCTAAAAGCGTAGGTAAAAAAGTTTGGATAA
>JBILTS010000044.1:0-15437 GCA_044371405.1 Bacteroidia bacterium | reverse complement strand
TGCTTACAGCCAAGGGATTGAAGGAGATTTCGCCTAAATAGTTTGGCGGAATTGCAGCAAAACTTCAATTATTACTTCTTTTCTACTACACTCTTTTCCTTGAGTCTCAAATATTGCGTCCTTTTCTCTTGCAAGGTGCGAGGCGACTGCTTGGATAATGCCTCCATGCCTAACTTCACCATTTCCTGAAATGATACTTTGTAATTCATTTTTTAAAGACACTCATTCGAATATACAAACTTTATATTAAATAAACAGGTATGATGTGCGCATCAATACCCGCCCAGTGCTTTAAACAGACTGGGTTTTTCCTTTTCGGCGGCTTCTTTGAAGGCGGCCCATTCTTTATTAAAAAAGTTGTTTACCCTGTTGGTGATGTTGGCTGTTTCTTTTTCTGCCGTTCTCAATGCCGCTTCTGCATTGCCACCCGGTATTTTGGCACTGCCAATGCTACCCGAAGCGGCTCCCAGTCGGTCGTTTAGTCGCACCGATACATCTTCATAACCGCGGAAATCTTCACGCAGCATGAACAAATCCTTTAAATTGGCAATGCTGTCTTTTAGGGGTGCGGCCAGTTTCTTCAATCGGCTGGAAGCGCTGTCGTCTGAGTAACGGGTTTTCAAAACAATTTCCATTGTTTTTTCGGCTTCTTTCAATCCTTCAAAAGCTTTATGAGCCCTTTCTGCGCTGGCTTTCAATCGGTCCATCATGTTTCGGCGAACCTGCTCGGCCTGTGCATCATACTGCTCCTGCGAGGTTTCTTTTACCTCCACCCAGGTGCTGTCTGAGCCCTTGTCGGTGCTCATCACCAGTTTGTATTTGCCGGGAGCCACGCGCATGCCTTCCGGCAGTGTTGCATCTGCATCCGGGGTTCGGTGGCTTGGGAAACGGAACCCATCGGCAATCATTCTCCAGGTAATGCGGTAAATACCGGCACTGTCTATGCTGAACTTATGGGTTCTGATCAGCTTACCTGAAGCATCATATACTTTTCCGGTGATTTTGGTTTTTTCCCACTTGCCGGTTTTGCTGTTTTTGTTGCCGCTACAATGGTAGGTGATGTAGCTGCCATAGGGTTTGTTTTCCGCTTCGTAGGTGCCGTCTGCGCCAAAGCGAACCCCTGCTGGCTGCATGTAATTGGCCAGATATCCGTGGGTGGCGTTGATGATGCTCAGGTTGTTGGATGAGAGCCCGTTTTTACTCAGTTTACCCAGGGCCTTTACGTCGTCCAAAATCCATATCCCGCGGCCAAAAGTGCCCACCACCAGGTCGCCCTCGGTTTTTTGATATTTCAAATCCTGGGCTGGCGTGGCCGGAAAACCGGGGTAGCGGCGCCAGTCTTTGCCTTCATTAAAACTCACCCAAAGGCCGTGGTCGGTGCCCAGGAATACTGTTTGTTCAAACCCGGGCAGGGGCAATACGCTGAGGCAGTGTCCGCTCACTTTTGAGTTGGTGAGCATGCGAGTCCAGGTTTTCCCAAAATCTTTGGTTACAAACAGGTAGGGCGTGAAATCGTTGTTGCGGTAGTTGTTGGCCACCACCCATGCCTCACCTGCGTTTTGGGGGTTGGTATAGATATACGGAATCCAGCAACCTTTGGGTAAACCAACCATTTTAGCAGAAAGGTTGGTCCAGGTTTTTCCGGCATCGCGGGTGAGCTGCACGTTGCCGTCATCGGTACCTACCCAGATAACGTTAGTGTCGCTCTCGGCAGGGGCAATGGCGATAATGGTACAGTGGTTTTCGGCATTGGTGGCATCGATGGTCAAACCACCACTTTGTGCCTGATGCATTTTGGATGTATCGTTGGTGGTGAGATCGGGAGAAACAATGCTCCAGGAGCGGCCACGGTCATAGCTTTTATGCAGAAACTGGCTGCCGTAGTACACCCCGTTAGGATTTTTGGGATGGATGGCAATTCCTGCATTCCAGTTGTAGCGAAGGTAAAGCCCGTCAGGGTGCTCGGGTTTAATGTTCTGTGTTCTGCCGCTTTTTAGATCATATAAAGCCACATTTCCACCCTGCCACATGGCATAGCCGGTATGGCTTTCGCCGGGGATGGGCACCACATCAAAACCGTCGCCGAACAGCAGTTCCTGCCAGTCGCTGTTGCGCAATCCGCCGTAAACCCAGTTGAAGCCGGGTCCGCGCCAGCTGCCGTTATCCTGCAGCCCGCCATAAACATGATAGGGAATATCTTCATCCACGTTCACATGGTAGAATTGCCCAACCGGAATGTTTTCGGCAAAGCGCCAGTGTTCGCCACCGTCGTAGCTGATGTTGAGACCGCCATCGTTGCCATTGATAAGCATTTCAGGGTTTTCGGGGTGAATGTAAAAGGCGTGGTGATCGGGGTGTATGTGGCCCCAGTCTGCCAGAATCTGCCAGGTGCGGCCGCCATCCTCGCTGCGTGCCACCTGACTCCATAAGCTGTAGATTCGGTTTTCGTTTTTGGGGTCAACGTAAATTTCGTTATAGTAGAACGGGCGATTTCCCATGTTTTCCTGGCTGCTCACCTTTTCCCACGCATAGCCGCCGTCTTTGCTGCCGTAAAAATCCAGGGTTTTGCTTTCTACAATGGCATAAACACGGTCGGGTTTGCTGGCCGAAATACCAATGCCAATGCGGCCTAAGGTTCCTTCGGGCAAACCTTCTTTGCTGCCGAGTTTTTGCCAGTTTTTGCCTCCATCGAGGGTCATGTACAATCCGCTGCCGGGGCCTCCGCTGTTGAAGTGATAAGGTTTGCGGCGGTATTCCCACATGGCAGCAAAGAGTTTGTTGGGGTTTGAGGGGTCCATCACCAGTTCGGCGCAGCCGCTCAGGTTGTTGGTAAACAGCACGCGGTTCCAGGTTTTACCGCCGTCGGTGGTTTTGTAAACACCGCGCTCTTCATTGGGCCCCCAAATGCTTCCCATGGCTGCAGCGTAAACAACATCGGGGTTGGTGGGGTCAATGATGATTCGGTGAATGGTTTTGGTGGCAGCGAGCCCCATGAAAGTCCAGGTTTTGCCGGCATCTATGCTTTTGTAAATGCCTTTACCGCTGTTGTGGCTGTTTCGGGGGTTGCCTTCGCCAGTTCCGGCCCACACCACCGAAGGATTGCTCTGCTGTATGGCCATTGCTCCGATGCTACCCACGTCGGCTTTATCGAAAATGGGTTTCCAGGCAGTGCCGCCGTTATCGCTTTTCCAGATACCACCACTGGCAGCACCTGCATAAATAATATTGGGTTGTTTGTTCACCACGGCAATGGTGGTTATGCGGCCACTCATACCGGCAGGTCCTATGTTCCTATAACGGAAAGCCGATAAACGGGCTGAATCGGGGGTGAACTGAGCCACCGCATGGGTGGCCGTAAAAAGCAAACAAACAAGCAGAAAACGCACGGTTGACATGGCTGTAAAATTAAGACATTTTCTGATAGGGGTAAAAGTATATGATGGTCTTTATTTTTAAGGATTTCAACGAACATATAGATGCATAGGGTTGTTATTGTATTTATTTCGCGGTCTTACATGTTTAAAAGCGCACTCATCGGTTTCTTCATTGTTGCTTCCATCATCATTTTTATTGATTTGTATGCGTGGCAGGGAGTTAAATTGCTAACCTCCCAATGGTCTGCCAAAGCAAAGACCATCTTAAAATGGAGCTATTGGGGCTGGACTGCTGCCGGCTTTTTCTTTTTCATGTTCCTGCGAATGGGCATTTTTGAGGTGTCACAGACCACGCTAAGAATCATCAGCAGTGTAATGTTTGCAGTATTTTTCGCCAAATTATTCTGGTGTGTTTTTCTGTTAATTGATGATGTTTCAAGATTGGTTCGCTGGATTTATGGCCGTTTTGAAGCCAAGCCGGAAGGTGTTGCAAAAGAAATTGGTATTACACGATTTAAATTTCTAAGCTGGATGGGGCTGGGCCTCGGTTCGGCTTTTATCGGTGGCAGCATCTGGGGCATTGCAAAGGGGGCTCATAACTATGTGGTAAGGAGAAAAACCCTCAGGATAAAGGGTTTGCCCTCGGCTTTTAATGGTGTAAAAATTGTGCAGCTCAGCGATATACACAGTGGCAGTTTCTGGAGTTATGATGCCGTGAAACGCGGTGTGGACATGGTTTTGGCCGAAAAGCCGGATGTGTTTTTCTTCACCGGCGATTTGGTGAATGACAAAGCCGAAGAAATAGAGCCATGGATTGAGCTGTTTGGTGGTATTGAGGCACCTTTGGGAAAATATAGTATCCTGGGCAACCACGACTATGGAGACTATGTGCCCTGGCCTGATTATGATCCATTGCAAGCAAAGCTCGACATGAAAGAGAAAGGTTTTTACCGAACACCCATGCAGCAAAGGAATCTGGAGAAATTATTCAGGCACCACAAACAACTGGGTTGGGACTTATTGCTCAATGAACACCGGGTAATTGAAAAGAATGGAGAGAAACTGGGCATTGTGGGTGTTGAGAACTGGAGCAATAAAGGACGTTTTCCAAAATATGGCAAACTCGATGAGGCATTAAAGGGTTCAGAAGGCCTTACTAAGTTACTGTTGAGCCATGATCCCAGCCATTGGCGTGAGCAGGTGTTGGGGCATCATCCCGAAGTGGCAGTAACATTCAGCGGACATACCCACGGCATGCAGTTTGGCGTGGATACGCGCTTTTACCGCTGGAGCCCGGTAAAACTGTTGTATAAGGAATGGCTGGATTTATATTCAGAAAAAGATCAGCATTTGTATGTAAACCGCGGCTTTGGCTACCTGGGATATCCCGGCAGGATTGGGGTCTTTCCTGAAATTAGCGTGTTTACGATTAAATCGGCTTAATTATTATTTAACAAAACATGTGTTGTTTTTTATTAATTTTGCAACCATGTTTACCCAATGCGGCCTTAGACATCAAAAGCATGCCATTATCATGTGCAAACGCGCATGTATGGATGTAATTGGTATGGCCGGAGACAAGGGGTAGCGCATATTTGTTTAACACCTTCACAAAACCCGGCCATAGTGTCGGGTTTTGTGCTTTAAATATTTGACTAAAAATGCAGTACAGTACCATTATTCATCTCGTCGGAGTTTTTTTCTTTGGCATCAGCGGCACTATGATTGGCGCGCGTTCACGGCTTGATCTGTTTGGAGTGACATTCGTGGCATGTGTAGGTGCGCTCGGGGGCGGGACAGTTCGTGATTTGCTGATTGGACATTATCCGCTGGCATGGGTCGAAGATCCTCGCTACATAATTGCTGTATTGGCCGGCGTTGTCGTCGCACTTCTTTTCAGGCACAGGCTGTCTGCTATTCGGAATTTTATCTTTGTCATTGATAGTCTTGGCATCGGATTTTTTACAGTATCAGGTATTAGGCTTTGCCTTGATAATGGTCTGAATCCTTTGCTGGCACTATTGTTTGGTGTTCTTAGCGTTGTTATCGGTGGATTACTTCGAGATGTGATTTGCAATGAAGTACCAATAATCCTGCGCAAGGAGTTGGTTGCTACAGCGGCTTTGGCCGGCGGCGCACTTTTTCTGCTGCTCGAATATATACATTTACCTTTACCTGTTGGAACGATGGTGGGTATTCTGGCTGTGTTGTTGATTAGGGTTTTAGGTGTTAAATACAAATGGCAATTGCCTGTAGTTTCCCTTTAAAACATGTTTGACTTTGACATGAAAAATACAAAGCCTTAATTTGCCCGCTAATCTGACAATGATGCAACGCCCCAAAACACGCCCTACTTTACAGCAGGCTAGGCTAAAGGCTGAAAAATACTGTGCATATCAGGAGCGCAGCCAGCTGGAGGTGAAAAACAAGCTTTTGGGAATGGGTTTAATGATGGCCGAAACCAACGAAATTTTGGTTGAATTGGTTAGGGATAATTTTATCAATGAAGAAAGATTTGCCCAAGCTTTTGCGAAAGGAAAATTAAAAGTAAAAAAATGGGGTAATCGTAAAATTACGATGGCTTTAAAAAATAAGGGTATTACAGAAACATTGATACAAAAGGTTTTGAGAGAAATAGATCCAAATCAATATATCGAAGAATTACGATTTAGTATTCAGAAAAAAGCCAGAACATTAAAAGAATCAGATCCCTGGAAAAGAGCAGGTAAATTAAAGCAATATTTAATTGGAAAGGGTTTTGAGCCGGAACTGGTTTTTAAGGAAGTGGATGCGTTTTTGAAAGAAAAAGTTTGAAGAATGGTTACAATAATTGATAAAATTTTGTAAATTTGATATGGTGAAGCCCTATAATGAGCAGATGGAAATTTTGGTTTCGGCTGGCCAGATCAGCGAAGATTTGGGTGTTTCCATTTTGAACGATGGCGATAAAGAATCTTATGCCGTAACACTCATTCAACTTGCCATTGATGCAACCGAAAGTGCTTCATTAAAAGCCAGGCAATTAAACCTGCCTGTGATGTATGCTGAAAATGGGATTTTATATAGGCAATTCCCAAATGGAATTATTGAGAAAATTAAAAATCTTCCGGTACCCAGTTATAATCAGACGGAATCTCTGAAAATCAAATAAGTATGTCGGCAGCTAGAATGCGCATATTTGCCGGACCGAATGGTTCAGGTAAAACGACAATATTTCGCGAGTTACTGGCAAGCAAACAAATAGATTTGGGGATATATATTAATGCCGATGATATTGAAATAATGCTAAAAGAAAAAGGGCTGCTTGATTTAACCAGTTTCGGAATTACTGCCGAAGAAAGTGAAGTCCGTGAGTTTTACATGAAAAGCAATTTATCTGCACTTAAACGTCCTAAAGATAAAATTTGGGAAAATATAGAAGTGAAGGATAATATATTTAGATTAGTAACTAATATTGATTCTTATATTACTGCTGACTTGGCTGAATTTCTGAGGCAAAAATTAATGTTACAAGGCGTTTCTTTTACCTTTGAAACTGTAATGAGTCACCCTTCAAAAATTGATTTTTTTAAGGATGCACTTAAAAACGGTTACCGAATTTATTTTTACTACATTGCTACTGAGGATCCTGAAATTAATATAAATCGCGTTCAATTAAGAGTGGCTCAGGATGGCCATGATGTTAATTCAAAAACCATTGTGAGTAGGTATTACAGAAGCTTATCTCAACTAAAAAACGCAATAAAATATACCAATAGAGCCTATATTTTTGATAATTCTGGAGTCAAAGCCAAGTTTATTGCGGAAATAACAGATGGTGAGGATATTAAACTGAATTCATCGGCCTCTTTGCCTGCGTGGGTTGCACAATATTTGTTGGTGTAAAATTCAAACCACCCACCACATCAGCCAAAGTACAAGCGAAGCGGCCACACCCGCCCAATGCCATTTTACCGCAAACACCCGCTGTTCCAGCACCTTACTGAATAATTTATCCAACAGCCATAAACTAAGCGGCACAAAAACAAAGAACAATCCGGTGAGAACGGCACCCAGAAGAATCCAGTGCCTGAGCATTAGAAAAATAGTTTTTTATCCAAACCCAGCCATTCCATGGCACTGTCCCCCAGCATAATCTGCTTGGTGGCATCGGGAATGCTGAGTGAACGAATCAGTTCACCGGGAATGTCTTCACCCAGCGGGTAGGGATAATCAGTGCCCATGCAAATGCGGTTTGGGCCCATCAGTTCCATGAGGTATTCCAGCATGCGGGCATCGTGGGTGAGACTGTCAACCCAAAATTGTCCCAGGTATTTCGCAGGATCGTGGGGGTTATCAACGGCCACCAAATCTGGGCGGCAGCGCCAGCCATGCTGTATACGACCAAAGGTACCCGGAAATGCTCCTCCGCCATGTGCAAATGCAACGCGCAGTTTGGGCAACCTTTCAAAGATGCCGCCAAATATCATGCAACTCATGGCCAGTGCAGTTTCAGCAGGCATGCCCACCAGCCACGGAAGCCAGTATTTGGGCATTTTGGTTTTTGCCATCCACCACCAGGGGTGCACAAACAAGGCCATATCCAAATCCTGCATGGCCTCAAAGATGGGAAATAGCTCCGGTTGATTTAGGTTCCAGTGGTTGATGTGCGAACCAATCTGTATGCCTTTCAAGCCAATGGATTTGCAGCGTTCCAGTTCCTGTATGGCCATTCCCGCGTGCTGCATGGGCAGTGTGCCCAGTCCAACAAACCGCTTGGGATAGCGGTGAACGATACCTGCAATATGGTCATTTAAAAATTTAGAAATTTCCAGGGTGTCTTTGGGTTCGGCCCAATAGCTGAACATCACAGGAACAGTGCTCAAAACCTGCACATCCACAGGATTTGCATGAGCGTCACATTCATGAATCCGCTGCGCGGGGTCCCAATTGTTGCTCTCAATTTCCCTGAACAATTCCCCGTCCATCATCATGCGGGCACAGCAGGGTTTGTGGTGCTGCAGACTGATAAATTCCCCGTAACCAAATTGAGCTTTCCAGTCTGGCAGGTGCTCAGGAATAATGTGGGTGTGAATATCAACTGTAAAAAAACGTGAGGAATTACTCATGGGTGTTGCAAAAATAGGCGTTTGGCTAAACATACCATGAATGCAGTTTTGTTAAAAAATGAGGGACTTTTCAATTAACCCCACGTCTTTATTTGTAGTAAAAACCTATTTTTGCGGGTCATAGCCGAAGTTGATGGTGTAATATTCACTGCCGACTTCCCGGAAGCATTCATGTCGCATCGGAAAATAGATTTTTCAGCAGCCGTTAGTCTCGTGGTGGCCAACATGGTGGGCACGGGGGTATTCACAGGCCTTGGCTTTCAGTTACTCAGCCATGAACAGGCATTCACCATCATGGCATTGTGGTTCATTGGGGGCATCATGGCATTGCTGGGAGCGGTTTGCTATGCCGAGTTGGCAACGCGTTTGCCACAGGATGGGGGAGAATACCATTTTCTTTCGAAGGTATATCATCCGGCCCTGGGTTTTATGGCCGGATTTGTGAGTGCTACCGTGGGTTTCAGTGCCCCCATCGCTCTTGCGGCCGCTTCACTGGGCATGTATGCACATGGCGTTTTTGAAACCTTGCATCCGGTATGGGTAGGCACCGCTGTTATTGCCGGTATTGCCGCAATTCACGCCACCAACCTGAGTGCAGGGGTTAAATTCCAAAAAATATTTACCCTCGTTAAAGTATTGCTGATAGCTGTTTTCGTGCTTGCAGGCATCATAAATGGAAATACACAACACGTATCGTTTGCATTTGGAGATGCGAGTGCTGCAGAAATTATGACGGCAGGTTTTGCCATCAATCTGGTGTATGTGAGTTATGCCTATAGTGGCTGGAATGCCAGTGCCTATCTGGCCGGTGAAATACAGCAGCCAGAGAAAAATTTGAATCGCTCTATCATCTGGGGAACCTTGCTGGTGATGCTATTGTATGTATTGTTGAATGCGGTATTTATCGCTTCGGCACCCATGCCCGAAATGATGGTTGAAACACAGGGGGCTAAGGCATTTCAGCCCAAAGACGTAGGTATTGTTAGTGCCAACTACATTTTCGGAACATGGGGTGGCAAGGTGATGGGCGGTGTGATATGCCTGTTGCTGGTGAGTACCATCAGTGCCATGATCATAGCGGGACCGAGGGTTATTCAACCCATGTTTGGGAAAATTCCGGCATTTAATTCATTATCGGCCACCAATGAAAAAGGCAATCCGGTGGCAGCCATTTTATTTCAAACCTCGCTGGCATTGATAATCCTGTGGACGGCTTCCTTCGATAGCATCATGCAATACATCGGTTTTACCCTTACCTTGTTTACTACACTCACCGTAGCGGGTGTTATTGTTTACCGGATAAAACACGGAAAACCAGAGGGCTACAAGGCATTGGGTTACCCCATATCGCCCATCCTGTTTATCGCGGCCAATATGGGAGTATGCTATTTTCAGTTTTCCGAAAAAACCACTGAATCGTTGATAGGCCTTGCCACCGCACTGGTAGGCGTATTGCTGTATTTTATTAGCACAGATAAAAATAATAACTCATTGAACCATTAAAACAAACATGAAACGCTACCTCATATTATCCCTGACCATTGCCACCCTGGGAATGCTTTCCTGTGGCGGCACCACCGAAAATGGAAGTGCACAAAAGGACACGGCCATTGCAGATACTGTAACTAAGAAAAAGGTTGAAACCCCTTCATTTGATCCGAAGTATAACGATTACGCCAGATTTATAGCCGGGCTATCCTCAAATGCCGGCAGTAGCATGGCAAAATACGACAGCGTGAAACAGGTTAAAGAGCATGCAGTTCAGTTTGGAAAACGCTGGGATGAAATGGAAAAAAACCGCCTGAGTGTGATGCGCAAATGGGCTAAGGAAGAATTGTATCCCAAGGTGGATGAGAGTTTGAATACCTTTTATCCATTTTCCGGACCTGATTTTCTTCATGTGGTGCAGTTTTATCCAAACAGCAAAAAATACCTGTTTCTGGCCAATGAAATGGTGGGTAGTGTGCCCGAATTTGATAAAATGACCCGCCCTCAGGTACTAAATTATCTGAATAGCATTGAAAAAGCGTTGGGAGATATTTTCCGCAGAAGTTATTTCATTACAAGCTATATGGGCAGTCAAATTCCCGCTGTGAAAGGTGTTGTGCCTGTTTTCATGGTGTTTTTTGCACGCACCGGCCACGATTTAATGAACGTGGAACTGATTACACTCGATGCTGCCGGAAAAACCGTTCCCCGCAGCCAGAATCCCAAAGGAATCAGTGGTGTTCGCTTTACTTTTTGCCCCACCGGGAAAAACGATGATGTGAGAACACTGGAATATTTCAACACAGACATCAGCAACGTGGGAACCAGCGGAAAAGGCGGTCTCAAGGCCCGTCCCGAAATGGTGAAGCACATAGAGGATTTTGGCAAAGCCAATACATTCGTAAAAGCCGCCAGCTACCTGCTCCATTATGAAACTTTCAGCACTATCAAGGACTTAACCCAGGCCAAATCGGTTTCTCTGCTACAAGATGATACCGGAATCCCTTATCGCTTTCTGGCCAAGGATTTCAACTATTTCCTATACGGAAAATACACCATTCCGGTAAAGAATTTCAGTGCTTCAGGTCACTATCAGAAAGACCTGGCCAAACAGTATGCCGACAGCACCAAGGTAAAAACGCTGCCTTTCAGTCTCGGATACCACTGGCAGGATCAGAACCAGAATTACATGCTGTTTGTAAGAAAGCCCTGATTTTTGAGTAACTTGGTTGCAAATTCAATGGGTTGAAAACAATTGTATTTGCCACAGTTTTTCTATACACCCTGCTGCTGGGTGCACAGCCGGAATTTGAACCGGCCGACTCAAAATGGCTGGAAACCCTCTTTCAAAGCAAAGGAAGTCCGCTTTTTAAGCAAATCCTGCAGCAACCGGAGAAATACCGTTACCAGATCGTCTATTCTCAAATAGACCGCAACCGCAAGGGAATACCGCTGATAACCACCCACTATTATCATTTCAATAAAGCCCGCTATTTCTATCCGGCCAGTCTGGTGAAATTCCCTGCTTCGCTATTGGCTTTGCAGAAATTAACCGAATTGACTCCATGGGGTATAACGCCCGAAACACCTGTCAGGTTCGACAGTGCCTGGTATTGTCAAACCCGAAGCGGACGCGATTTGTCTCAGATTACCGGCTGGCCCAGTATTGATGCATACATCAAGAAAATGATGCTGGTGAGCGATAATGAATCTTATAATCGAACCTATGAATTTCTGGGCTATGACTATATTGCCCAAAGCTTATTTGAAAAAGGGTTTCAGGATTCCCGTATCATTCAGCGTTTTGAATTTCCCTGCGATACCCTGAGCTCCTACATTACCAACCCGGTTTGTTTTTTTAATGAAAAAGACACCATCTATTTTCAGCCCGCGGCTACTGCTATTAAGCGTCTGCGAAACCCCTACGGCGATGTGTATATGGGCAGCAAATACTATGATGCACTGGGAAATTTATATCCATTTCCGCGTTCATTCATGTTCAATAATTTCCTACCCTTGGATGAATTGCACAGAATGCTGATTTCACTATACCTCCCGGAGGCGGTTACGGAAGAAAAAAGATGGAACATTAAATCCGAATATGCCTTATCGCTGAAAAAGTATATGGGCATGTGGCCGAGAGAATGTCAAAATCCAACCTACGGCTACGCGGATCATTATAAAAAATATATCCTCATGGGCAGCGGTGTGCCACTGCCGGATTCATCGGATATCCGCATTTTTAATGTGGTGGGAAGGGCTTTTGGGGTATTGGCGGATTGTGCCTATGTGGTGGATTTCAAAAACAACGTGGAGTTTTGTGTTACTGCAATGATTTACTGTAATGAAGAAGATGTGCTGAACAACGACCGTTATCAGTACGATGCCGTCGGTTTGCCCTTCCTTACTGAATTGGGGCAATTGCTCTATAGGGAAGAATTGCAACGCGAAAAACGCTATCCGTTTTCAAATGCGGATTTGAAGGCCCTCTACCGCAGGTAGGTGAAACAACATGGCAGTATTACCTTTGTGCCATGATGCTTCAGGATCTATACAAGGCAGTTGACAAGGCCATTCACGACATGGGTGTAAACCCCAACGATACGCGCGGAGACGAACAGGGCCAATGGATGCTGCTTAGGGATGAGATGCCCATTTTTCTGGATGCATGGGAAGAAACATCCTCTACCCCCTGGAATTATTTTGTGTTTGAGAAAGATCAAACTATTTTCCAGATTTCTGTTCCATTTTGCCATGCCCCCACGCTAAGGCGTGAAGAGTTTCTTCAGGAAATGCTGGTGGTGAACCTGAATCTGATGTACGGAAAATATACGTACAACGAAAAAGACAACGTGGTTGCACTGGTGTATCGGGTGCCCGGCTTATCCTTTCAGGAAAAGGATTTGCAGCTGATAATTGACAGTCTCTGTTACTACGCCGAAATGGCATACCACGTGCTGAAAGATGAATTTAACCTGAAAAGGGTGCTCTCGGAATCCTGAATCAGCGAATGGTGCCCTGACTTGCCTGACGCAGTTCCTGCAAGGTCTTAGCTGCCAGGTAAAAGTTAGGATCGGCTTTTAGCGCGTCTTTCAGGGTATTGGCCATGGGTTGGTATTGCTGTTTCACCTGCTGCAGCAATGCTTTTAGGTATAAAAAGGAGGGTTTAATGGCCAGATTTTCCTGTATTTGTTCCTGCAGATGGTGCAAACGCACTTTTTTGGTCACTGGAACATCTGCTTTTAATATTTGCTGAACTGCCGTTTCTGCACTTTTTACATTACCACGGGCAATTTCAATGTATAATTCGTACCAGCGATAGGTATAATCGCCCGTTGCCGAGTAGAGTTCGCGAAAAGCCGCTACAGCACCCGTATCATCTTGTTCAATCAACAGAATACGGGCTTTCATTTCGCGCAAAAAAAGGTTGTTTTTATTAAGTGAAAGGCCTTTGTCTATCATGTAATTGACCATAGCAGTGCTGCGCGCCAGGTCTGCCGGATTGCCATAAAAGTAATGATAGAATGCCAGCGAATCATAAGCCCATGGATAGGCGGTTGGTTCCTCCGTAATTAGCAATTGCAGGCACAATGTGGCCGTTTTCATTTCCCTAAGCAGCACGGCTTTTTCATACCCGTCTATTAAATGAGAAACATACTGTGTCTTCCACATCGTTTTGTGGCGCAGTGAATCTTTTAAAATTCCAATTTCCAGCTGCTGTTGCGCCAGCTTTTGTTCCATTTTTGCTAATGTTTCAACCTGCTGAACGCGTTCTGCACGCATCGCTTCATCGAGTTGTTTTTTAGAAACACATCCGCTGATAAGCAGTATAATTAGGGCAATGATGGTGTGTTTTTGCATGCTCATTGTTTGGGTTTACCGGTGGCATTTTGTTGCATTTCATAGATACCCTTTTTGGCCAGATAAAAATTGGGAGAATATTTCAGGCATTGATTCAGCGTTTCTGCCGCACCCAAAAAATCACCTTTATTGTTTTTTACCAAAGCATCAAAAAACAAAAATGCGGCCCTGGCATCCACAGTTTCCTGCATAGCAACTTCAGGGTGGGTCATTCGTACTTTTTTGGTGGCTGCATCCGGCTGACTGAGCACCGTTTTTACCACAGAATCGCAATAGGGGAAATTGCCTGTGGCCAGGTTTAGGAATGTCATTTCCCACAGATATGTGTAGTCTTTGGTCTTGTTCCAAAGCGAACTGAATATTTCCATGGCCATGCTATCATTGCCCTGGCCGAGCAGCAATTTGCCTTTTAGTTCCCTTAAAAACTCACTGTTTGGATTTGCGGCAAGCCCTTTATCGCAATAGTACAGTGCTGTGGCAGGGTTTTTTACCAGGCCTGGAATATTCATGTAAAAAAAGTGGTAAAACGCCAGCGAATCCAGGGCCCAGGGATATTGTGCCGAATCTTCAGTAGCCATTAAGGAAAGTGCCGTAACGGCAGTCTGATAATCCTGGGCGGCCCTGGCTTGGGTGTATAAACGGTAATTTCGGGTGTCAGTATTGCCCGGATTATTGCAGGCAACAAGCAACGAAATGGCCGTAAAAGCTGTCATGATGTAGCGCATATTGCAGACTCAATTCTATTGAAGGCAAATGTACTATTTTTGTAGGGTAGCTCCATGTTGTCGGCCGTGAAAAATTTTAAGGCATTATGGCTCACGTTGGTTGGGCTTTTCCCTCCTTTTTTGCTTGCCCAAACACCTGTCATACAGGTGCTGACACCCAATGTGTGCATTCCTCAAACCGTGAAACTGCGGGTAATAAATTGCACCGGCTGTTCAAATTACGAATGGAAAATAGGCAGTGGTAATTTTCAGTCAGGCACATCAGATTATTCCACCATTGTTACCACACCCGGTACTTTTGATGTCGAAGTTCGGGTCACTACCTCCGGAGGTGTGATTGTTCCGCTGCAAAAATTAAAAGCATTTAGAGTTCATGCCAATCCCACTATCGATGTAGGTTTCAGTAAGGTTTCCCTCTGTGGTAATTCCACAGATACCATCATCATCACCGACAATTCCAAAAATGTAGTTTACCGTGACTGGCTCATTGAGTCGCGATTTATAGGCAATGGCCCCAAACAGTTCTGGCATGTGTTTACCCAAGGCGGGAAAGGGTATAAGCGTGTTTACGTTACCGTGAAAGACAGCTGGGGTTGCCAATCGCAGAAAGTGCTGGATTCCACCATCGGCATCTGGGAAGATGTGACTTTTTCGGCAGCACCATCCCGTAGCAACGGCTGCGCACCCCTCACAGTGAAGTTTACCCCCACCATAGACAGTGCCAATCAGGCAGTTGATTACATCAAATGGTGGATGCCGGGTTCCACAACCGATAGTTTGTTTGGACGCAGTCCGCTGGTCACCTACAATAAATCCGGACTTTATTCCTACAAAGCCATGCTGGTAACTAAGGCAGGTTGTAAGTACTATTATGAGAACAA
>JBILTS010000043.1:0-15532 GCA_044371405.1 Bacteroidia bacterium | reverse complement strand
ATATTTGTATAAAATCAAATATGAAAAACATTACTCAATCACATGTAAAAGCAATGCTGCTTGGAGTAGGCCTGCTCCTGGTGAAAATTTCAGCCGTGGCCCAAACACAAAAAGGGGCGGACATTGATGGCGAGGCAGCGTATGACGAGTCTGGTTATTCGGTGAGTATGCCGGATGCCAATACGGTGGCTATAGGTGCACCTCGTAATGACAGTAGCGGCCAAGTGCGTGTATATTACTGGAGTGGCGGTGCATGGAAACAAAAGGGTGAGGATATTGACGGTGAAGGTACTGGTGATAATTTCGGTTGGTCTGTTAGTATGCCTGATGCAAATACAGTCGCCATTGGTGCTCCACAGAACAATGGAAGTGGATTCTATACCGGACTTGTGCGGGTTTATTCGTGGAGCGGCAGTGCATGGGTTAAAAAAGGTTTAGATATCGATGGTGAAAATTTGGGTGATTGGTCAGGGTCTAGTTTGAATATGCCCGATGCAAATACAGTCGCCATTGGTGCTAAATATAATGATGGCAACGGAAATGTATCCGGACACGTCAGGGTGTATGGTTGGTCTGGAACATCGTGGGTTCAAAAGGGAACAGACATAGATGGAGAAGCTTCTGGTGATGAATTAGGGGGTTCGATAAGCATGCCCGATGCCAATACCATTGCCATTGGGGCTGTATTTAATGATGGAAATGGGTCAGATGCAGGCCATGTTCGTGTGTACAGTTGGAATGGAAGTTCATGGGTACAAAAAGGGTTAGATATAAACGGTAGTGGTATGTATGCTTATTTGGGGGCTTCTGTTAGCATGCCTGATGCCAATACTGTTGCCATTGGATGTTTTAATAGCGATGAGTTTATCTATAGTTGGAATGGTAGCGATTGGGTGCAAAAAGGCAACCCGATTTCTGGCGAGGAGAAAGGTGACCAATCGGGAACATCTGTGAGTATGCCTGATGCAAATACGGTGGCTATTGGTGCACCTTGGAATGCTGGAAATGGAACAAGGTCCGGAAATGTTAGGGTATATGTATGGAATGGAAGTGCATGGATTCAGAAAGGATTAGACATTGATGGTGAGGCGGCAAATGACGAGTCAGGATATTCGGTGAGTATGCCTGATGCAAGTACGATCGCCATAGGGGCAGGATTTAATGCCGGAAACGGTCTCAAGGCCGGTCATGTCCGAGTTTACACTGTTACCAACACAGTCTTTGTAGAAAATAGCTTCGGTTCGGCTTTCAGGGCTTTCCCAAACCCAACCCCTGGTGAACTGAACATAGACCTGGGTGCTGTCCACCCTGCAGTGGAGGTGATAGCAAGAAATGCCCTCGGACAGGTGGTGATGCACCAATCCTTCAATGGCATCAAAGCACTGCAGCTCAACATACCCGGTGAAGCCGGTTTGTACATGGTGGAAATAAATTCCAACGACAAAAAAGCGCTGCTAAAAGTGATGAAGAAATAAGGGTGGGCTGCTGACCTGGAGAATCCAATTCCATGCCCCGCCCCTGCTCATAGGCCACGGTTTAAACCGTGGCCTATGAGCAGGGCGCATACACCCCAAACCGTTTCAACGGTTTAAAACATGGCTGGCACCGGCCTCTCTCCCAATAAACCAATAAACCATTAGACTTATAAACGCCAAACCCCTATCTTTGAACCGGCGGTACGGCCAGCTCCCCGTTCAATTCCCCAGGGCCGGAAGGCAGCAAGGACAGCGGGTTGTAGCGGCGCGATACCGCCTTTTTTTATTCCATTTATTTACTAAACGGTTTTATTCTACAAGTTCAATGTTCCAATTTTCATTGAATTTTAATGTTTTTTTGATTAAATTTGTTCAGATTGAAGTGCAATCGTAAAAAATCATGCTGACTGTAAATCCTCATTATATCACTGACAAAAAAGGGAAAAAAATATCCGTGGTGTTACCCATAAAGGACTTTAATGCATTAATGGAAGAACTTGAGGAGCTTGAGGATATAAGGCTATATGATGAATCTGTAAACTCCGGTGAAAAACCAATTCCAATAGAAGAGGCGTTTAAAAAAATTGAGGAAACGCGTAAATCTCGCTAATTATGGCTTTCGAGGTAGCCATAATGCCAAAGGCCATAAAGGCACTGGAAAAAATAAATGAACCTTATTATTCGAATTTAAAAGCAGCCATTTATTCATTGGCAGACAATCCCAGGCCCAATGGATATCGCAAGCTGAAAGGAAGATTGGGATACAGATTGCGTGTAGCAGATTACAGGATTATTTATACAATATTTGATGATAAATTGATTGTGAATGTAATAAACATTGGCCACAGAAAAGATGTTTATGAATAGTGGGTTTTACATATACCCCCTCAACTAAACACATCCTCGCCCTGCAAAATGCTTAGGTAGGAATAAAAACGCTGCATGGGTATTTGCCCTGCCTCTACTGCTGCTTTGATGGCACACTCCGGTTCGTTGGTATGGCTGCAATCGTTGAATTTACAGTGGTTTAAAAACGGCCTGAATTCCGGGAAATACTGTCCGCTTTCTTTGGGCAGAATGTCTACCAGCCCAAAATCGCGGATGCCGGGGGTGTCTATAATGCCTGTGTGGCCTGCAAACATGTGCATCTCGGCAAAGGTGGTGGTGTGCTTGCCTTTTTCGTGGGCTTCGGAAATAATACCTACCCGGGCTTCGGCCTCGGGAAACATGCAATTCAGCAGGGTGCTTTTGCCCACACCGCTGTGCCCGGCAAACAACACGGTTTTTCCGGTAATTTCCTGTTTTAGCGCTTCCACGCCCTGCCCTGTGGCTGCCGATCCGGTAATTACTTTATACCCGGCATGTCGGTAAATTTCTCCAACCTCATTTAGCAATTCCAGCCCTTCTGCGGGCAGCAAATCGGTTTTATTGAGGAAGATGATGGCGGGAATGTGAAATGCCTCACAGCAGACCAAAAAACGGTCTATAAAGCCAAATGAGGTGCGGGGAGCTGCCAGTCCGGCAACCATTACGGCTACATCGATGTTGGCGGCAATGATTTGCCTGCGGCTGCTGAGCTTGTTGCTTTTGCGGATGACCCAGTTGCTGCGGGGCTCAATGTCTGTGATGCTGCAGGTATCTGGGTATTGTGGGTCGGGTTGCAGCAGCACCCGATCGCCTACCGCAACAGGGTTGCTGGTATCGGCCTCCTGCAGGCGTATTTTGCCGCGAACGCGGGCTTTCCATGCTTTTCCGTCATCATCGAGTACGTTGTACCAACTGCCTGTACTTTTAACAACGGTTCCTTTCATCAGAAAATGGCCCTGCAAATGGCCGAGGTTTGCTCGCTTTTGCCCATGGTGTAGAAATGCAGCACCGGTGCACCTTTTTGCATGAGTTCCTTGCACTGCATGGTGGCCCATTCCGTGCCGATTTGCTTGATGGCGGCATCATCGGTAACCCCTTCGGTGGCTTTGCGCAGGTCTTCGGGCATTTCGATGTGGAATATGCGGGGCAACACTTCCATTTGCTTGGCGGTACTGAGGGGTTTGATACCGGGAATGATGGGCACCTGAATGCCGTTTTCCCTGCATTTGGCCACAAATTCGAAATAGTGGCGGTTATCGAAGAACATTTGGGTTACCAGGAAATCCGCACCGGCTTCCACCTTGCGTTTCAGGTATTTCATGTCCACCTCCATGCTGGGGGCATCCATGTGTTTTTCGGGGTAGGCCGCCGCACCAATGCAGAAGTGGGTATCGCGGGCATTGGTGAGTTCCTCATCCAGGTAAATACCAGCGTTCATATTGCGAATCTGGTGAATCAGGTCCAGCGCATTTTTGTGTCCGTCGGGCTCGGGAATGAAGTGGGTGTCGCCCTTGCGTGCATCGCCGCGCAGGGCCAGTATGTTGTCTATCCCCAGAAAATCGAGATCAATGAGGGCGTTTTCAGTGTCTTCGCGCGAAAAGCCACCGCAAATCAGGTGTGGAACCGCATCAATTTTGTATTTATGTTGCAAGGCCGCACAAATGGCCACGGTGCCGGGGCGTTTGCGGGTGCTGACTTTATCAAATGAACCATCCGGTCTGTTACGCAGAATAAAATCCTCGCGGTGATAGGTAACATCGATAAATGAGGGTTTGAATTCAATGAGCGGATCGATGCCTTTCCACAGTGTGGCAATGTCTGCGCCTTTTAGCGGGGGTAAAATTTCGAAGGAAAAAAGGGTTTTTCCGGCAGCGCCGCGAATGTGGTCAATGATTTTCATGCTTAGAACTCAACGGTGGTGGTAAGGGTTTTGCCATCGCGAAGGTAGGATACCTCGGCTTTCTGGCCTTTTTCAAATTTTGAAATCGCATTCATGTAGTCCGATACGCTGCCGATGCTGATTTCACCCACGCGGGTAATGATGTCGCCGCGCTGCAGGCCGGCTTTCATGGCAGGGCGCCCATCGCTAACCCCATCCAGTTTCATGCCGCTGCCGGTGAAGGTATAGTCGGGCATTACCCCCAGGGTAACCTTGAAATTGCTGCGGCCCGGGGTGGCGTCTTTGGTTTTGGTGAAGGCCGGTTTTTTCTTTCCGGTATTGGCAGCAATTACCTGTTCAATCACTTCCACGGCTGCTCCCATGCCGGCATAGTTGATTTTGTCGGCATCATCGGAAGGTTTGTGGTAGTCTTCATGCTGTCCGGAGAAGAAATGCAGCACCGGAATTCCTTCCAGGTAAAACGATGCGTGGTCGCTGGGGCCCAGACCACTTTCGGTGGTGGCAATGCGGATGCGGTTGGTATCGGTTTTGATGGCTGAAAGGGTGGTTTTCCATACCGGACTGGTTCCCACGCCGTTCACCAGCAGGGTTTTGGTTTTTTCATCCAGGCGGCCCAGCATGTCAATGTTGATGACATAGCTGATTTTTTGTCTGGGAACGGGGCATTGCTGCACGAAGTGCTTGGAGCCCAGCAGTCCGAGTTCTTCGCCGCTAAAGGCAACAAAAACAAGGTTGTTTTTCTTGTATTTCATGCCTTTTAAGCTGCGCGACAGCTCCAGCATGGCGGCCACACCACTGGCATTGTCATCGGCACCGTTGTGGATGGCCTGCGGTCCCGTGTAGCGACTGCCGCCGTATTCGTTGCGTCCCAGGTGATCGTGGTGGGCGCAAACGATGATGTTGTTTTTCTTGCGTTTGTACTTACCCGAAACCCCTACCACGTTATGGGCGGTGGCTTTGAACACGGCAATATGACTTTTCATTAACAGCTTCATGCCACGGGGAAACTCGCCTTGAAAGGGTTTTTTCAAGTAAAAAATGGGCATGTTTTGGGTTTTGGCATAACGTTCCAGCTCGCCTTTGGGTGCTTCGGCAGTGCTGCTGCCCTGCACAAAAAGGATTCCGACGGCGCCATGCGCCATGGCTTCTCTGATTTTGGTATTGATATCGGCAACGGCTGCCAGGGGACTGTGCGGATTTTCGGAATCACCCGGAAAACCGAGGCGAATGGCGGCAATGTTGCCTTTTAAATCACCGGCGGCGGCAAAGTCATCGCGGGCTGAACTATCGCGCAGCACAATACCATAACCGCAGTCTATTAAGTTACCTTCCGCACTGTCGGCAATCCCCGACTGGCTGATGGGGTAATAATCTTCATTCAGTTTGAACTCCAAAAAACCTCCTGAGGGGCTTGTAAATGCCAATACGCACTGAGATTTGGCGATACGGAGTTTGATGATTTCAAAAGTTTGAAACCATTCCTTTTTGAGGGGTTTTAGCCCTGCTTCCTGCATTTGGTTTGCGATGTATTCTGCCGACAATTTTTCACCGGGAGAACCGGTTTGTCTGCCTTCCAGCGCGTCAGAGGCCAAATAAGTTACATCGTTGGTGATGCGAGAAATGCGTTTAGAATCAGCTGTTTTTTGGGCGCTGAGTGTGCTTATAATGACTGCAAAGGCAGCGAGGGTCAGGCATTTAGGGTTGTTAAGAAAAAATATCATACAGGGTTTTAACAATTACGATGGAAGAAAGGATTGCAAAGATAATTCGCAATGTGGTTTCAGAGATGCGTTTAGCGACTTTCATGCCCAGCGTGGCAAATATGGCCACACCCGCTGCCATGGGGAGTGCGTAGGGCCAGGCCACATAACCGGTATGTATAAAAGGCAATGCAGTTGCATTTGATATCATCAGGTATCCTGCCAGCGGTGCAAGGCCGAGTACGGGGATAATGCTAAGCGAAAGGGCCGTGGCTTGCCTCATGGGCATTTTTAGCACCATGCGAAAGAGGGGAACCATAATTACACCGCCTCCCAGACCACTTAGAGCAACCACTGCACCGGCAAAAATGCCCACCAGCACTGCATGGAAGGGTTTTTCTTCAGAAATAGGTGCATCGGGGTCTGTTTTTTTGCCAAAAATCATGTTGGCTGTGGAAATGGCCAGAAAAAACAGGAATACCATGTTAAAACGGTCTTTGCTATACCAGTCGCCGTGCTGTATGGCATAAGTGATGATGTAGGATACAATGGCGCCGGGGACACCGACACTCAGCACCTTGCGCCACTGCCATTCACCCATGCGGTGTTGCTTCCAGGTTCCTGTAAGTCCACTCACCACAACCAATAGGATGCTGTTGGCCAGGGTAAATCGCACGATTTCTTCTTGCGGTAAGCCCAGCGAAGCAAACAGCCAGGTAAGCAGGGGAATGAAAATAATACCACCGCCCACCCCGAGCATGCCGGCCAGGAAGCCGCCTGCGGCACCCACCAGGGGAAGCATCAGCCATTGCAGTGCAGTCATTTACTTTCGCAGGATGCGATTGTACGCATCGGGGTTATTGAGGGTTTTTAAGGCATTTGCCAGATCAGGATCGCCGGCAAACATGTGTTTGTATTCGCGGTCGGCATCCGGATAACGTGCAATGATTTCCGATTCCATGCGGTACATCAGGGATTCACCGCAGTGGTTGATGTGATCCAGCACGGCTTTTTCCAGTTTGGCATCGCTCACGCCATTCATGATCATTTTCACCAGTTCCTCATCCTTTACACTGTTTTGCAAGGCATCCTCCATTTTTTTGCGGAGTTGTCCTTTGAGTTTGGCGGCACATTGTTTGCCAAATGCCTCAAACTGTGCCGGGGTGATGAATCGCTCTGCGGTGGGAAGGGTTTCATTGTTGTTTCTGAAATCGTTGGCGAAATCAAAAACATAACGCTCTTCAAGCAGGTATTTGATGAGGGGTTCGCCGCTGAACGGGTCCACCACCACATCGGGGCGTATGCCGCCACCATCATATACCGTGCGGCCTGAAGCGGTTTTGAACGCTTTGCGCAAGCTATCCGGAATGGAGCCGGCGCTGCCATCGGGGTTTCGTTTGCTGTAATCCAGCAATTGGATGCATCGCCCACTGGGGGTGTAGTATTTGGCGGTGGTGATTTTCATTTGGGTGCGGTAGGGCAGTTGATAAAAATTCTGCACCAGTCCTTTTCCGAAACTGTTTTGCCCGATAATGACGGCGCGGTCCATGTCTTGTAAGCTACCACTCACCACTTCGCTGGCGCTGGCGCTCTGGGCATCTACCAGCACCACCAGGGGCAAATCGGGGGCTACGGCGGGTTTGCGGGTCATCCATTTGCGTGTGCTCTCTGAGGTGCGGCCTTTCATGTTCACCACCAGTTTGTTTTCGCCCACAAACAGTCCCACAATGTCCACGGCTTCACCCAGCAGTCCGCCGCCGTTGCCGCGCAGGTCCAGCACCAGTTTGTTCATGCCCGGATTTTTCTGCAGGGTAATGAGTGCGGTTTCAATCTCCTGGGCGCAGTTTTGGCCAAACTCATCCAGCTTGATGTAGCCAGTTTGTTCGTTGATCATGCCGGACCAGGGCACATTCTTGGTGCGCACGGAAACGCGGGTAATCTTTTTCTCGATGGATGTGCCGTTTCGTTCAATGATGAGGGTAAGGGATGTGTTGGGTGCGCCGCGCAGAAAGGCCCCCACGTCGGTGGTAGACTTTCCCGCCATATCTTGTCCGGAAACAAATTTGATGATGTCACCACAGCGGATATCGGCATTGGCAAAGGCATATCCACGGAAGATTTCACTTACCACGGGGTATCGGTTGCGGATGAAAATACGGCATCCCACGCCACCGTACTCACCTTGTCTTTCGATCATGGTTTCTTCGGTTTGCGACTCGCTGTAAAAATTGGTGTAGGGATCCAGACCGGCGAGCATGGCATCGAGGCCTTTGCGCATGAGGGTTCCGGGGTTTACGTCATCCACAAAGTGGGTACCCACATTCTTGTAGGCGGTGGCAAAAATTTCGAGGTTTTTGCTGTATTCAAAGAGGTTATCGTAGGTTTTATAGCCGGTGCTGAGAAAGAGGGCTGCAATGGCCAGCAACGCAGTTTTGGATATGCGAAAACGGATTTCCATGTAGGGCAAAGTTACGGGGCTTTGAGGGAGATTTTACAGCAAGATGCTGAAATGTATATGGATTCATGCAAGCCTAAAAATGTATTTAGGCCAAACCTACTTTTACAATGCTCAAGCCATGTTTTTCCAGCATAACCGTTTGCATTTTAAAAGTTTGAAATGCCATACTGATTGGCTAAATTGTATCTTTGCCGCAATTTCATCATTTGCTGTAATCTCTTTCACAACTGCATGTATAGACTGATTTTCATATTTTTTTTGGGTTTGATTTTCAACACAACAGTCTCATCCAAAAATGTGGCGTATGAAGATTCCATGCTGCGTGTGCTGAAGGGTTCTTCATCTGAAGCCCAAAAATCCAAAGGTTATAATGCTTTGTCAACCCATTTCCTGAGCAGTGATTTTAAAAAAGCACTGGAATACGGGCAAATGGCCATTACTGCGGCCCAAAGCGCCGGAGATTACACATTGCTGATGAATGCCTATAAAAGTGTGGCATCGGTTTTTTTCTATAGTGGGCATTACCATCCCGCCATTCGGCAATTTGAACTATGTGCGGATGCGGCTGCCAAGGCAAACAATGAATTTGAGCGGCTAAATTGTGAAATTAATTTAGCACTGATTTATTCATCGCTGGAAAAGTATGATAAAGCCATTGTTTTATTGGAAAATGGACAGCCCAGGCTGGAAGCCGCTTACAGCAAATCAAAAAAAGCATTTCCGATTGCAGATCAGGTGTCGCTAAAGCTCAACCTTGCCTATAACTACGCAGCACTAAAAAATTATAACCGTGCCTATTCACTTGTAGACAGCGGTATTCATCTGGCAAGAAACAACAAAAGCCAAGAGCCCATATTGGTTAAACTTATGCTGCTAAAAGCACAAACACTGCTGTCTGAAAATAAAAATGAAAAAGCCATTTTGGTTTTAAAAGAAACCGAATTAATGATAAATAGCATTGCTGATAAATCAACAGTCCTCATTCTGAAAAGCCTATGGGGCAAAGCATACGGCAACAAGCAGGAAAACACAATCGCCCTTAAATACTACCATGATGGATATCGCGAATCGGTAAAAATGGGGAGTCTGTATATGCAGCAGGATTTTGCCAACGAACTTCAAAAGCTATACCAACTCCAGGGAAATGCTGATTCTGCTTTCAAATACCTGAAATTGTTCAATGAACTCAGAAAGCAGGCGAACCTAAGTAAAGCAAAAGAAGAACTGCTAAGAAAAGAATTGCTGGATGATTTTTCCAAAAGGGAAAAAATATTGCAACAAGAGGAACAAAGTAAACAGCGACGGTTTTGGATATTAACTGGTTTATTGACAATGTTACTGCTGGTGCTTGGAATCGGGTATTTCATCATCAGAAAGAAGTACAAACGGTCCACCCTAGAGCAGTTAAAATCGCAATTAGCGGCTCAAAAATTATCGCTGGAACAACAGCGTTTGCAGGCGCAATTAGACAATCACGAAAAACAACTTGCTGAACTTGAATATCGGTTATCGAAAAATGCCATGATTCAAGAGCTGGTGGAAGATCTGCAGGAATTAAATCCGGCTGCTGACATTACGGAAACATACGAAATAACAGAATCGGAACAAAAGCAAAGAAATAAGGTCTGGAACGAATTTGAAATTCGCTTTGTGAAAAACCATAGCGGATTTTATGAACGGTTGCTGGTAAAATATCCGGACCTAAGCACAAACGAACGCAGGTTATGCACGTTTCTGCGACTGGACATGACCACCAAAGAAATTGCCGTAATTACCGGACAAAGCATTCGGGCCATCGAAATTGCCCGCACCCGGTTGCGCAAAAAACTAAACCTGCAAGAAACCGAAACATCGCTTTTCGAGCACCTGTCGTCAATATAGCGTATATTTATATTACGCTTTTTTTCTATTATAGTATTTTTGTGATAGTGTTGTGATAGTGATTGTTTTCCACTGCCGTCTTGGGTCTAAGTACCTTTGCTTTAGGATAATTCCCTTGATTCAATGGCAACTTTTTCTTTACACGCTACTATCTATTTTAGAAAAAAAGCAGCAGGCTACGCAATTTATTCTTTGCTGTTAACCATTGCCTTATTTTACAATCAAACGGTCTGGGCACAGAGTGCATCTACCTCTGTGGTGACTGCTAACCCCAATATCATAAGCACAAGCGGAACTTCAACCATAACTGTACAACTGCGGGATGGTTCAGGCAATAATATAACCACCGGTGGGGCCTCGGTAAGTTTTTCAACGCCTGCTGCAGGAAGCATAGGCACTGTCACCGACAATGGAAACGGAACCTATACTGCCATATTTACGGCTTCTTCATCGGCTGGCTCCATAACCATTACGCCCAAGCTCAGCGGGGTAGATTTTACCAACACGGTTGTCATCAAAGTGGGTAATGGCCAATTGCTGAAATCCAACCCTGCCGGCACTTCAACCAATACAACCGGTTATTCTACAACAGGAGGACTGGCGCTGGTATTGGGCTTGGATGCAGATTACCTCATTGTAGGTGGCGGTGGTGGCGGTGGCGGCGGCGTTAATGCAGCCAATTCTGGCGGTGGCGGCGGTGGTGGTGGTGGATGGGTTGCCGCCGGAAGTACCGCCATCAATTTAACAGCTCATACAGCAACCGTAGGTGGCGGGGGTACTGCGGGCAGCGGCAATTCATCTAATGCAACTGCCGGTTTACAAGGTGGCAGTAGCTCTATCTTTGGACTAACTGCTTCAGGAGGTAATGGTGGTGGTGGCGGTAAAAATAGCGGAGGTCAGTCTGACCTAGCCGGCGATGGCGGAGGAACAGCACAGGTAATCTCAGGAACCCAAACTAACCGCACCGGTGGGAATGGTGATTGGGATGGAGCCGGTGGTGGAGCGGGTGCCGGTGCGAATGGATGGAATGGAACAGATATAGGTGGTCAAGGAGGGTATGGCGGTGATGGTGGTGCTGGATATTCAAGCAGCATAACGGGCACATCCGTATCCTATGGCGGCGGAGGCGGCGGAGGCGGTAGTTGGCGGGGATCGGGTTCTTCCTATACGGATGGTAGCGGAGGAACCGGATCTGGGGGCGGCGGCAATGGATCTAAATTACCCGGCACGGCAGCAACAGCCGACACAAGTAACCGTGGCGGCGGTGGCGGCGGCGGCGGTTATACGAATGGAAGTACCACAACAAATGGTGCTGCAGGCGGTTCTGGGGTAGTGATTGTAAGGTATCAGGGATCTGATATTGCTACCGGTGGCACGAAATCAACCACCACCGTAAGCGGTCAGACCTATAATGTTCACACATTCAATGCAGGCGGTACATTTTCCCTGTTTCCAACAAATGCCTATCTAAGTACACTTTCTGCAACTTATTCAGGGATACTATCTGGAACAGGTGCACTTACTTACAACAATTTAGGCACCCTTAATCTAACAGCGACCAATACATACACTGGCGGAACCAACATTTTGAATGGGACATTAAGAATTTCACAGTCCTACTCTCAGCCTAATGTAACAAGTAATGCAATTACACTTAGTGGATCCTCTTCACTGATTTTTAATAATCAAGATATTTTTACCAATCACTCAGGAACTCCTAATCCCTTAATCACATTAAATCCCGGTACTACGCTTGCTAATAGTGGAGCATTTTATAATGCATTAGGTCCAATAACATTGAGTGGTGGTACGATATCGTCAACGGGGGTAGAGTCTTCCTCAGGTCAGTCATTTGCATTCAAAAGCACCGTTACCGTTAACGGAAACAACACTTCTACCATCACAGGCAATGGATTTGGGCTGGGAGCTGCAGCGGTTACGTCTGTAACTTTTGACGTTTCAGATGGAAGCGCAGATGCAGATCTTTTGGTGAGTGGCGTGTTGCGGGATGGTGCCGGCAATAGCTGGCCGAATTCACAGGCAAGCTCTTTTACAAAAGCAGGTGCAGGCAAAATGATTTTAAGCAATGCCAACACCTATACAGGAACCACAACCATTTCTGCGGGCACTTTGCAAATCGGCAATGGCAGTACCACGGGCACACTGGGTTCAGGCAATATAACCAACAATGCTACACTGGTTTTTAATAGGTCAAATGACCTTACCATATCCAACCACATTTCGGGTTCGGGCAATGTAACACACAATGGATCCGGAATTCTTACTTTCAGTGGAGCCAACACCTATACAGGAACCACCACCATTTCGGGCGGCACTTTGCAAATCGGCAGTGGCAGTACAACCGGTGCGACGGGAACAGGCAATATAAACAACAACGCTGCATTGGTTTTTAATAGGTCAAATGACATTACCGTATCTAACCAGATTTCAGGTACAGGCACACTGACAAATAATGGGGCCGGCATATTAACCTTGACCGGCACCAGTTCCTATACAGGCACCACAACCGTCACTGCCGGGAACTTGCGTGTGAATGGATCCATTTCGGGTAGCAGCGGCCTCACCGTTTCTGCAGGTGCAACACTTTCGGGTACAGGAACCCTTCCTTCCACAACCATCAACGGCACCCATGCTCCCGGCAACAGCCCGGGGTTGCAAGCAGTAAGTGGCAACCTCACCTACAATGCAGGTTCATCCATTACCTGGGAACTCAATGTCAATGCCGCTGGAACTAGGGGAACAGACTATGATGGCATTGATGTAACGGGCAATCTTGATTTTGCCGGTGCAACTACCCTGAATTTAACCTTCAATGCAAGCGGTTCAGCAGTTGACTGGACCAACGCTTTTTGGAGCACAGCAAAAACCGGAGGTAGCGGCTGGAAAATATTTGATGTAACGGGCACAATTTCCAATTTAAACAACCTTACTATTAACGCGGCTTCACAGTGGGTGGATATCAATAGCAAAGTGCTTCGTACGCAGCGTGTAAGCAACGGAACCTTTGCATTAGAACAAGTGGGTACAGCGGTGTATTTGACTTATACACCCTTGCCGGTAAGCGCATTTACCATTAGCGGCATCAATTCGGTGGTACAGGTTAATGTGGCCATCTCAGGCATTCAAATAACCGCGGTTGATGCGAATGGAAATACGGTAACATCATTTACCGACAATACAACGTATAGCGGAACGGCAGGAATAACAGGTACTTCCGGAAATTTCACATCAGGTGTACTTACCACAACCTTAACACCCACATCCACAGGTTCATCCAAAACATTAACGGCTACCAACAGCACCTATTCCATTACAGGTACAGAAACGTTTGATGTGGCCACTTCTATTTTAACCGGAAGCCATACTCTTGACGGTACATCGGGCAATAATTCCAACACAAACTACTATTCTACCACGGGTAATCTCACCCTTAGCCAGGGTTTCTTTGTAGATTATTTGATCGTGGCTGGTGGCGGCGGTGGCGGTGGTGACAACGGAGGTGGCGGGGGTGCCGGTGGAATGCTCACTAACGTCGGTGGAACTAAATTATCGTTATCCCAACAAAATTATCCGGTGACGGTTGGAAAAGGTGGCAATGGAGGCGTAACAAATGTAGGCGGTTCCAATGGTGATAACTCCTCCATATTTAGTTTAACTGCTACAGGTGGCGGTGGCGGTGCTGGTGGAGATGGTGGAGCTCCGCCCAAGACTGGTGGATCAGGTGGTGGTGGAGATGGTGAAACCGGGAGAGTTGGCGCAGCCGGAACTGCCGGACCGCCAAGGCAAGGATATGATGGTGGAAAAGGATCATTAGGAGGAGGTGGTGGAGGTGGCGCAGGCGGCGCAGGTTCTTCAGCAAACAGTACAACAGGTGCTAATGGTGGCATTGGGCTTCAGAATGACATTACGGGAACCAATATCTACTATGCAGGTGGCGGTGGCGGTGGACCAGATAATTATGTTAATGCTTCAAGCTCCGGCGGACAAGGAGGTGGCGGTGCAGGTAAATTAAGTTTGGGAGACCCCGGGACAAATGGTCTTGGCGGCGGTGGTGGCGGTGGTGGCTATGGTGGATCTACTGGCACTGGTGGAAACGGTGGAAGTGGCGTCGTTATTGTTCGGTATGCAGGGGAGTCTGTTGGTAATATTGGTGGCACTATCACTGAAGGTACGGGCACTGCTGTTGGTCATACGCTGCATACTTTTTCAACCATAGGTAGTTCCACATTCACCTTTTCTTCGGTGAACCTTAATGACAGACTCGGGTATACACTCAATCAAGGCATTTCCGGTACCGGTACTTTTACCTACAACGGTCCGGGAAGACTAATACTGTCTGCTAATAGCACTTATACCGGCAACACCACCATCAGCGGTGGTATCTTGCAAATTGGCAATGGCAGCACAACCGGTTCTTTAGGAACAGGCAGTATCACCAACAATGGTACTCTTTCGTTTCAAAGAAGTAATGAATATACTTTGCCCGGATTAATATCCGGTAGTGGAACGGTGGAACAATTTGGCAGTGGTGCTTTAAACCTGGGTGGATTGACTACGCACCAGGCCGGTACATGGACCCTTCGCTCCGGGACCATTAGCAATGGTACCATCACGTCAGGCAACTATAGTATGCTTGAAGGTACTGTTTCTGCAATCTTAGGAGGTACAGGAACATTAACCAAAACAGGAAGTGGAGCAGTAACTTTGAGCGGTAACAACACGTATTCTGGTACAACAACGATTTCAGCAGGTACTCTTATTGTAACTGGTACGCATTCAGGTTCGGGAGCCGTTACCGTTGGCAGTGGCGCCGTATTAAAGGGAACAGGAACCCTTACAGGCAATACAACTATACAAACCGGCGGCACGCTGGAACCCGGCAACAACTTAGGCACAATGGCCTTTGCCGGAGACCTTACCCTGAGTGCGGGGGGTAACCTGAACTGGAAAATTGATGATGCAACCGGCACTGCGGGAACCGATTGGAGTACTGTAAATGTTACCGGTGCAGTGGTAATCAATGCAACATCCGGCTCAAAATTCAATATCAATGTGTGGAGTCTGCTGAGCAATGGAAGCAATGGCGCATTGGCAAACTTTAGTCCAACGCTTAACAGCTATAGTTGGACCATAGTATCTGCGGGCAGTATCAGTGGCTTTGATGCAAACAAATTTCAGATTAACTTAGATGCTACGAATGGCACAGGCGGTTTAATCAGTACATACAAGG
>JBILTS010000047.1:0-15144 GCA_044371405.1 Bacteroidia bacterium | reverse complement strand
GCTCCGAACTACCCAAGTATCAATTATTGAGCAACACCGCTAAAATCAAGCAAAAAGGGCTATTTTCGATACTCAAAAATTGGTAAAAATTACCTTTTGATTTGTTGCACCTATGTTGTACCTATTTTGGTATAACAATTACAAACTATTGTAAATCAATTACTTATTAAACTACTTGCGACAAGGTGCTGTTAGCCACTGCCTCATTTATTCATCCAGCCATCCATGATTCCCTTTTTGATGTCCGCAAATGAATAAAGTAGATAAAAAGTTAAACTGATTACTAAGATAGTTTTCCAATGAGTTCTAATTATTGATTTTAGATCAGATATCAATGTCTGCATGGTACTTTATTTTTTTATTTTCCAATTTAAAACTCCCCTTTCATCACATCCACACCAATAGCATATCCATAAATTTTACCATTGGCATCTTTGTAAATTCGGATTTTGTTGCACGCCATACCGAGGTTTACAGTAGCCCACGTTTTACCCCCATCTTTGGTTTCGTAACCGCTATTCATCGTTCCTACAAATCCGTGGTTTTCATCAATAAACCCAATACCAAACTGACGTGCTGTTGCATCTTCTACGAGGTTGATTTCATTCCATGAATTTCCCCCGTCAGTAGTTTTTGCTATACGTTGTTGTTTCACAGTCGGATCCGGATTGTAGGATTGAATAGTGACGTAACCAATTTTTTCGGTTGGGAAAGATGCCTTCCAAGTGGTCTCGAACGGTCGATTGGATTGATACACTTTTTTCCAGGTTTTACCGCCATCGCTTGTTTTTAAGATAAGTGCATTGGATTTCTCAACATCTTCATCCGATGCAGCACAAACGATTCCGTTGTTCTTATCAAACATTTTAATATCAAACAACATTTTACAGTCCTTATTCATGCTTTTAGACATCCAAGTCAAACCTCCATCGTGCGAAACCATCATATTTGCCGGACTACCCACACGCCCAACAGCGTATATGTAAATTTTGTAATCCGTCTTTCCGTGGTTGATGTATTGCTCTTTCACGATATCGATGGCACATAGTCCTTTGACATAAGGTCCGGAATACGAAACAGGACTCCACGTTTTACCCCCATCATTGGTTGCATAAAGTGGAATGGTATCTGTTACATTGGGAAAATACGCTGTTCCGACGGTGCCCGCAAATCCTCTTAAACTATCTACAAATGAGATACAACGGAAAAAGGTCCCTTTCTTTTCCAGTTGTTTCTCCCATGTTTCGCCGCCATTTTTTGTGTGGTAAATACTTCCGTAACCATTGACATACCAACCTTCGTTTTCATTGATAAACGTGATGTCATCTTGCTTCCCTGGATAGCGCTCGGTATTCAGTTTTTTCCAACCTTTTTCAGGGTGGTTAACTTCATCCCTTTTGAATAGAATTTCATTACTCCATTTCACTGCGGATTTTCCAACCTCGTGATTATATTCATCAAATAATTGCTGAATTTGGCCGTTTGCAAATTTATTGTAAGCTTCTTGCATCGTTCCCGATTTAGCGAAGTAGTGATCCGTCGAAGGGTAGGTCATCAAAGTTGCATTCCCCGGATGAAAGTAATTGACGGTATTCACAATTTGCTGGTGATCAGCCCGTGAAAAGGCTTGAAAATCAGATTCCCCAAATTGCACCAGCACTTTTGCCTTGGTGTTTTTCCAGTTTTCAAGGTGAGGGTAATCCTGAATTTGTCGCCAGTATTCCGCATTCCGAGAGTAAATTTTTCCGTTACCGTTATATTCCCAACTTGTTCGCAAAACACTATCCGCTTTGGGGTCTTTAGCAATATCTTCTAGCTTTTCTTTTTTGACAAAGTACCTGTAATTCAAATCATATTGCTCAATTACAGATTGCTCTACTTCGATGGGATTCATTCCTGCCAAGGCATTTTGTACCCGATACATTTCAATTTGGTATTCAAACCATGATTTGGCAGTCGTGCCATACACCACAACTCCTGCCACTTGATATTTAGCGCTAATAGCGGGAGCAATAATCCCCCCCATGGAATGCCCAACGATGATGATTTGGTTGGTATCAACGTAGGGTAAGGACTTCAATTTTTTCAATCCGACTTCAAAATTTTCAATCTCGTCCAACAAATCACAAGACTCACAAGGTGGTGTATTTTTGCTGTCTCCCAAGCCACTTTTTTCAACACGAAGGGTTACGTAACCTGCATCAACATAGGCGTCCACAATGCGTTTGTAGGGATGATCACTAGTCAGTTCATCGATGCTACTGCAAGTATATCCAGGAATAAAAAGCATGGCAGGCATTTTATTCTCCTTGAACGGTTTGTTAATGATTACCCGAAGCTGTCCGCCTTTGTAATTCGCTTCATCGTAAATGACGGTGGCATTATCATCTGTTTCGTATGGACGAGCCACGACTTTTGCTTTGAGTGTGAGTTTCTTCTTGCCGCGTAATACTAAAAGTTGAATTTCTTTGCCCGATTCGTAGCTCAAAAATTGAGTGATAAATTCATCAGCAGAAGTAAAGGTTTTTTCACCAATCTTAGTGATAATATCCTTTTCTTGAAGCTTCAGTGCAACACTCGTTCCTCGAACAACTTGCACCACCTTACAGCCGGAATTCCCATTTTCAGTAACATATTCGATACGAGCACCAAGAAGTGGTTTACGCTGAAGTTGAGCACTAAGACTGCAACAAATGAAGCATAATAAAAACAACGAATAGAGTCTAATCATACCAGTTTTTCTGCAAAACAACCACCTCTACAGGTTTTATTGTTGTCAAAAATTGCTTTTTATTATTGCTCCGGGTGTTTGCCCAAATTGCTGCTTGAACGCTTTCGTAAAAGTTGGAGCATCCGGGAATCCGAAGCGAATGGCTGTTGTTAGAATTTCAGAGCCGCCCATTAGATCTAATTTGGCAAGCTCTAGTCGTTTGCGCTTTTGGTATTGATAAGGTGAAATTCCGAAAGCAGCTTTAAACACGCGAATGAAATGGTATTTTGAAATTCCTATTTGTATGGCAATTTTTTCCAACGACAGATTATCCGTTATATTTTCATCAATTAGCAATTTCGCCTGAAGAATAGCTCTAAAAATTTCCTCATTTGTTACATTCTTTTTAAAATTAAGTTTGGACAAATGATCAAACACAAAACGTTGATCGGTAATAATCGATTCAGCGAGGCTATAAAACAATTCACTGTGCTGTAAATAATTCGAGAAAATTCCATTTATTATTTGTTGGTTGATTTCATTAAGGGAATATCCCAGACTGGTGTTTTTCACATCGTACCGATTCACAAAGAACTGGTCAGAGAGTATAAACTCTTTCAATTCCGTTCCATTCACATCATGAAATTCAGCAACTTCAGAAATAATTTCAGACGAAATATCAATACAAAGCCCTTGAACTATTTCTTTGTGATCAATTTGCACAATGGACTTGGTAAACTCATTTCCAATAATATATTCACCGGCATTCACCTTGTATTTTTTGTCGTTTGCGTAATATATTTCTTCACCGGATGCAACGTATTTTACTCCCAAACCAGTGAACGGGCATTCTGTCTCCAACTTTTTAAAGTTCGAAAATCGAATAGAGTTTTTTTTGTTGTCTATATATTTGGTTTGATTCATAACCTTCTCATCGTGAGGTTGTGGCTAACGTTTTGCAGCTACCCGAAGGGCGGGACTTTTACCACAAAACTTGATTTGAAAAACTAATGTTTGATTAACCACAAAATTGTCTTTGGAACACGAAACCCCGCCTTTTGGGTAGGTGCTGTTAGTGGCTGGGTTTTCATTTATTTTCAATTAGTTTAGCCAATAGAATTGCAATTCCAACCACTGCTGATGCTGCAATAACACCTTCCCAAAAATCTTTCATCGGGTCGCTGGTGGATATTTCATTTAGCGCTCTTATGGCTTCTTTTACCTCGCTCATTCTTTGATAACGATCAGCTGGGCTTGTTGCCGTCATTTTGTTTACAATATCATTAATTCTTCTTTCTTGTATTTGACCTGTTAGCGATCCCGTTAATAATTCTCTGTAAACTAAACCGAGTGAATAAATATCTGAACGGCTGTCAGAAACACCACTTTCCCACTGTTCAGGTGAGCAATAAGACTTTGTTCCAAGGCCAACATTAGTTAGTACTTTACTTTTTTTATGAATGAATTTTCCAAGACCCCAATCAGCTATTACTGGATCCTTTCCATTGAATAATATATTTTCAGGTTTTATATCTCGATGTATAACGCCAAATTCATGCGCGTGATGCAATGCATCGGCTAGTTGGTAAATAATTCCGGTTGCACCTTTTAACGAATATATCTGTCCCTTACTTTTTATATCCATCAATTTATCTCTCAGGCTACCATCTTCATAATATGGCATTAAATACCATGGATTGTTGTTGAGAATATTAAAATTCAAAACATTGACGATATTCTTATGAACAAGAGTAGCCATTATCTCAACCTCTCTTTTAAAACGCTCGTAGTAATTCTCGTCCCATTGGTAAAGCATCTGTTTAAGAGCGAAATTCTGACCGTTGTTAGATTGGTAAAGTGACACAATGCCTAGTCCCCCTTTTCCTAATGTTCTTATGCGTTTCATAATGATTTGTATTTATTCGTTGCATAGGTTAAACCTTGCCACTAAAGGTTTCGGGCTTGGCGAAGGTGGCGATTTTTACCACAAATGTTAATACGAAGCATACACTGCAAATTTATAAAAAACCATCATACGAAGAACTGAACCGCCACTTGTGCCAAACCCGTGTTAGCGGTTGCCCTTACTAATCAAATGCTAAATGAAATTAAACTTCGCCTCCAATTATAACAGTATCTGGAGTAACTTTTTTGAATCCCTAGCTACTTATTCATTTTTGGGCTCACCAAAAACAAAAAAACCATTAGCTTCCGAGAGTTGTTGACCCTCCTAAGCTAATGGTATCTGCGAAAGACAAATATTTTCTTTAAGCTGACTTTGAAGTTGCTTTAGAAAGAAAGAATAAAACAGTATTGAGTATCAAAAACACAATAGGACCTCCAAGCATTTGGAATTGGGGCGGTGTTGCTTGAATGTGCGTGTAAATTGCAACTATTCCCCAACCAAAAATTGAATAAACAACCCATTTACGATATGCAGGCATAAGAAGCCCTACTGCAAATGCCACTTCACTCAACCCAATTGGAAAACGCATCCAAAGAGGATAACCCCAACTTTCTAAATTTTTGATTTGCATTTCAACGCCAAGAAGTTTTGTAATGCCTGAACCTAAAAATGCGAAGGCAAGCAAGCCTGCAAGAACCCACGTAAAAATGTTTTTTGTTTTACTTGTCATATTTTTTATGTTTAAATTATTGGGCAAAAATATAGCTGATGAAAATAGTAGCTCTTAAGGTAGTTTAAGAAATTATTCTGACCGTAACTTTTTGCGTAACGCATTCAAATCGTCCGGAACTTTGATGTGTATCAATGTCAAATCTCTCTTTCACCTATTTTATTCAAGATAATGATGATTTCTTCTTGTTATAAATTTATTTTTGATTTAATATCTTTTACTATAGCCTCGTTTTCATATGGGTACTCTACGCCTGGCTCTGTTATCTTTGTATGAGGTAATTCTTCTTTGACTAACTTTCTTATTCGTATCCTTTGCTCTTCAAAATATCTTCCACCTATTAAAACGAGACTTACATGGGCCAGAGATTTTATTTTCGCAAAGCCTTCTTCTTCACTAAGAGTACCGTATATAGTTATATCTCCTATAGATAGAACAAGTTTAATGACTTCGTCTCGGCGATATGGATTTCCTCCGAATAGAACTATAACTGGCGCATTCTTGTTTTTAGATACACTTTCTGATACTAACATAACTTTCAAATTTTAACCCCTCTTGTCATAGGCACTTCGACAAAAATGAGTTCCGCTTCTTCTGATGCTTTAATCTTTATTGTTTCTGTTTCATATATACCCAAGGCATCACCTTCATTAAGTATGTAGTTATCGATAATTATGTTTCCAGTTACACAATGAATGTAAACGCCATTGCCGCTGAGATTCATCACGTAATCAAGTGTTACATTTTTTTCAATTTGGCTTACACTTAAAAAAGCATCTTGGTTTATCAAGGCAGTATTCTTGCGTCTATCGGGTGATAGCGTCAATAAAATTTTATTCAACTTATCTTCTGGTTGATACGCAAAGGCTTCGTGGCGAGGTTTTACATTCATTTCCTTTGGATAAACCCAAATCTGATAACTGTGAAACAATTCTGTTTTCGAAGTATTGAACTCACTGTGCATAATCCCTGTACCAGCACTCATAGTCTGTACACTATTTTGATGAATAATGCCTTCGCTGCCCGTATTGTCTTTGTGAGCCTGTGAACCCGCAACCACAATGGTGCTAATTTCCATGTTTTGGTGGGGGTGCATACCGAAGCCTTCACCAGCATTTACAATATCATCTGCAAAACCAGTTAATTCGCCAAAATGAGTTTGATTAGGAGTAAAAGCATAAGCACTTTTTTTCCAAGCGTCATGCTTATGCCAACGGGCTTGATTGGGTCTGTGTATGAATTTCAATTTATTTTTTGTTTCGGCAACAAAAATAGATATTGAAAAAAACAGACTTCTTAAGGTAAATTAAGAAATTTATTTACTTGCAACTTTTCTGCGAATCTCACTCAGGTATTCAGGAGTTATGCCTATATAGGCAGCAATAAGTTTTAGTGGCAGTCGCTGTGTTAGGCTAGGATAAGTTTGAATGAAATCGATATATCGTTCTTCACTTGTAGAACTAAGAAGCATTCTTGTCCGCTTGTTTGCGGTTATGATGTTTCTTCTCAACATTTTTATTTGTTCAAGAAGAACTTCTTTACTTGCATTTCCCCAAATATTTAACATTTCACTTTCTATCCAATACACTTCACTGTCTTCAATCGCCTCAATTATTATATCTGAAGGAACATTGTTAAATAAACTATTCATATCAGTAATAATCCAACCTTCAGGCGCGAACTGCATGATATGTTCTTTACCCGTATCATCTAAAACATAACTTTTTAAACAACCCGCAATAACCTTGCAACCAATTTTGCAAATCTCTCCTTGACGAAGGAGTATAGTTCCTTTTGCTATAGATTTTATTTTACATGTTTCAAAAATATTCATATCTGATTTAAGTAGACTTCAAAATTATTAATCTCGTGCATTCAGAGTATCCGGGTTACCGCTAACTTGCTTATTGGCGCAACAAAGTTGCACCTATTTTCTCCCTTAGCGGATATATTGTGCAACTCCCCCGCAGCTTATTTCTTACACAATGATACACCACCCGCCCACAAATTCCAAACGTAACCCGCCCTGTTTTTTGCACACTTTCACCTACCCGCCATTCTTTGTTTACGCCACAACAAAAATTCCGTAACTTTGCCCTATCAATGGCTTTAGAAATCAAAGTACCGGCCCCCGGCGAATCGGTTAGCGAAGTAACCATTGCCAACTGGCTGAAAAAAGAAGGTGAATGGGTGGAAATGGATCAGCCCATCGCGGAATTTGAAAGCGACAAAGCAACCTTTGAAGTGAACGCCGAAAAAGCCGGCGTAATCGAAAAACTAATCGGAAACGTAGGCGATACCATTCCCGTGGGAAGTGTTGTTGCCATTATCAATACCGAAGCCGCCAGGCCCGCATCTGCTGCCGCACCTGCGCCTGTTGCTGCCCCGGAAACCAAAGCCCCCGCTGAAGAAAAACCAAAAACTCCAGAAAAACCGGCAATAGAAACCGCTGTGAAATCGCTTCCCCAAACGGACATGCTCATCTCTCCTGTTGCTGCGCAGCTGCTTGCGGAATATGGCATTGCCCCTGAGCAAGTGGCAGGAAGTGGCAGCAATGGCAAAATCACCAAGGTAGATGCCCTGGAAGCCATTGTGAAGCTGGGTGTAAACAAAGGTGGCGCTGCAGCCGCTACCGGCAGAAATGCCAGACGCGAAAAAATGAGCAACCTGCGCAAAACCGTTAGCAAACGCCTGGTTGCCGCAAAAAATGAAACTGCCATGCTCACCACTTTCAACGAGGTGAACATGAAGCCCATCATGGATTTGAGGGCAAAGTACAAAAAGACTTTCGAAGAAAAATTTGGCATTGGTTTGGGATTCATGAGTTTCTTTACCCGTGCCGTGACCATTGCCCTGAAAGACTGGCCCGCGGTGAATGCAAGCATCGAAGGCGAAGAAATTGTGTACCACGACTACTGCGATATCAGCATCGCGGTGAGCGCCCCCAAAGGCCTGGTGGTGCCTGTAATCCGCAGTGCTGAAAACCTTAGCTTAGCAGAGATAGAAGCCGAGGTAAAACGCCTGGCTACCAAAGCCCGCGACAACAAACTCAGCATTGAAGAAATGACCGGTGGAACCTTCACCATCACCAATGGCGGTGTGTTTGGCAGCATGATGAGCACCCCGATTATCAATCCCCCACAGAGCGGCATTCTTGGAATGCACAACATTGTGGAGCGCCCCATGGCGGAGAACGGACAGGTTGTGATACGCCCCATGATGTACCTCGCGCTGAGCTACGACCACCGCATCATCGATGGCAGGGAAAGCGTAAGCTTCCTGGTTCGCGTTAAAAACCTGCTCGAAAATCCTGAAATGCTGCTGGACGGCAAGCGCCCCGAAGAAAACGTGCTGGGCCTGTAACACACCAAAGATGCACAACCACGGGCATCATCACGATCACAACCACTCACATGCCGCCTACCAGGGCAGCATGAACACCAGGGCCTTCATACTGGCCATTGTGCTGAATGCAACTTTTGTGGTTATTGAATTTTTGTACGGACTCTGGTCGCATTCCCTGGCATTAATGGCCGATGCGGGGCACAACCTGGGCGATGTAGCCGGGCTGGCCATTTCCCTGCTGGCCTTCCGCATGGCGGCAAAATCACCCAACGCTAAATACACGTTCGGCTATAGCAAAGGCACCATCCTGGCATCGCTGGCCAACGCCATTTTGCTTTTACTGGCCGTGGGTTCCATTGGCTATGAGGCCTGCACGCGCATTCTCACCCCCGAACAACCCCAGTGGCAAACCATCAGCATGGTGGCGGGTATCGGAATTGTCATCAATACCGCTACGGCTTTGCTGTTTATGAAACGCACAGAACTGAACAACCGCGCGGCATTTCTGCACATGGCCGCCGATGCGGGCGTATCCGCTGCTGTGGTCATTGGCGGTTTTCTCATCAGCTGGACCGGTATTAGCCAGATAGATCCTATCATTTCCCTGCTTATCTGCGGGGTCATTGTTATCGGCTCGTGGGGGCTGCTGAAAAGCAGCATGCGCTTGTCTCTGGACGGTGTGCCGCAAAACATTGATCCCGAAAAAATCCGCGAGGCCGCACTGGCCGTTTCCGGAGTACGCGATATTCACCACCTGCACATCTGGGCCATGAGCACCACCCGCAATGCGCTTACGGCCCACCTGCTCATCAAAGAAGGGCTATCCTACGACGATGTGCACCACCTGAAAAAAGAGCTGAAACACGCCTGGCAACACCTGAATATTCAGCATGCCACGGTGGAAACCGAAACCGAACACCACGACGACTGCGAAGACTGTCGTACCGCGGGTTCATTTGATTAACCATGAAAAGAGGTCTGCTCATAGCCCTGCTGGTGCCATTACTTGGCTTTGCCCAGCTGCCCCAACTGATTCCCGCCCCGAAAAAAATGGAAGTAACGGGCAAAACCTTTGTGTGGAAACAGGGCTTGTCGTTTTACTGCCCGCCAGCCTTTGAAAACACACCCTGCAAGTTAACCCTGTGGGGGCTGGTGCAGATGTACAATACCGCAAGTGCCAAAAAGGCCGATATCAGCGTAACCGCGCTACCGAAAACCACGGGCTATCATGCAGAATATTACAAACTCAGCATCACACCCAAACAGATCCGCATTACTGCCTACACCGATACCGGTGTTTACCGCGCCTGCATGACGCTTTTGCAGATGCTGCCTGCCGATTATGTGCAGTCCAGGCAAACAGGTTTTACCTTGCCTTGTGTAAACATTGAAGATCAGCCGGATTTTTCCTACCGCGGTTTGCATTTGGATGTTTGCCGCCACTTCTTCCCCGTTTCATTCATCAAGCGCTACATCGATGCGATGGCCATGCACAAATACAATGTATTTCACTGGCATTTAACAGAAGACCAGGGATGGCGCATTGAAATAAAAAAATACCCCAAACTCACTGAGGTAGGGGCATGGAGAAGCGGCAGCCAGAAAGGCCGCTATGCGGAACAATGCTTTGATTCCGTGCGATACGGTGGTTTCTATACACAGCAGGAAGTTAAGGAGATTGTGGAATATGCCCGTCAGCGCTACATTACGGTTATTCCTGAAATAGAAATGCCCGGACATTCCCTGGCTGCATTGGCTGCGTATCCGCAATTCAGTTGCACCGGCGGACCCTTTGACGTGGCCAAGGGCTGGGGTGTTTTTGATGATGTGTATTGTGCCGGAAACGATTCTACACTCGCTTTTCTAAAAGATGTACTGTCGGAAGTACTGACGCTGTTTCCCTCCAAATACATCCACATCGGCGGTGACGAATGCCCCAAAACCCGCTGGAAAACCTGTGCAAAGTGCCAAAACCGAATGAAAACGGAGGGTTTGAAAGATGAACACGAACTTCAAAGCTGGTTTGTGCAGCATATGGAAAAATGGCTAAATGCCAATGGTCGCAGCATTATTGGCTGGGATGAAATTTTGGAAGGCGGACTGGCACCCAACGCCACCGTAATGAGCTGGCGCGGTACTGAAGGTGCCGAAGCCGCAGCAAAGCAAGGCCACAACGCCATTATGACACCCGGAAAGCCCTGCTATTTCGACCACTACCAAAGCAAAGACAGCACCGAGCCCATTGCCATTGGCGGCTTCAATTCGCTGGAAATGGTATATAAATTCCGGCCCATTTCAAAAGGCATTGACAGCAGTTTGCGGCATTTTATTTTGGGTGCCCAGGGCAACGTATGGACGGAATACATGGAAACCGAATCCCACGTGGAATACATGGTTTGGCCGCGGGCAGCTGCACTCTCAGAAGTATTGTGGACAGGCCCCGGTGGCGATTTTGACAACTTCAAAAAACGTCTCCCTGCCGATATGCAGCGGCTGAAAACCATTGGAGTGAATTACGCGCCTCATTTGGGCAGCAAACCCTGACCGTTCAGCAGGCCCCAGGCCGTGGCTATTTGAATTTCGCCAATGTTTTCGGGCAACAGAACCCTATATGTAGTTCCGGGAGACAGATCCGCCACATTTCCGTGGATATCCAGCAGTTTGCCGTCTTTCAGCAGCATCAGGCCCATCAGCCATTCCTTTCCCACCTTGATAGTAAGGTAATCGCCTTTGCGCTTTGCGGTAAACTTTACCTGTTTGAGGTAGGTTTTGTCCAGTTCGGGATGAAATGCCGGATTGATATCACTGACAAACTCACGTGAAATTGGATACCAGGACGCTTTTTTGTTGCCCATAAAATCCACCGTGCTCCATGTAATGCCCGGCCAAATATCATTGGCTTGCCAGTAAAGACTGCCACCGCAATTCGGATCTTTTTTGTGTGCCCTGAAAGCCCGCACCAGCGCCCGCGCCTGCAGGTATTGCGACAGCAGAATGGTAGAGAGCGTGTCTTTGGGCATGGCGCCAAATTCGGTTACCATGTAGCCGCTCAGCAGTTTCAGCCCTTTGTATGAAAGCATGCGGCTTTCGGGCTTATCGCTTCCAAAATGATTGCGCACGCACTCCAGCGAAGGCCAGGAGGGCAGGCCGTATTCACTGGCAAAACGGGGAATTTTGGTATCAAAATCCTGCAAGGGGCGTTCGCCGTGCCACACATACCAAAGATGGTTATCACCACTTCCCATCTCGGTTTCGGGCGCCCAGTTGCTCACCGGACTGGAAGAAAGGTAATTGGTACCGGCCTCATTAAAAATCCGGGCTAAATCATCCTCAAACATAGTTTGGTATTGCTGCTGCATGAATGCTTTATCGGTAGAATCCCAGCCATAGGTTTTATCCCAGCCCCAGTGTTTCAGCGCCACATCAATCTCATTGTTGCCGCAATACAGCGCCATGCAGGGGTGCTGGCGGGTTTGCTTCCAAACCGAAACAGCTTCGGTCAATGCGCGGTTTTTCCAGAAACCATTGTAGGGATAGACGGTACCGCTGAACATCAGATCCTGCCAAACCAGAATGCCCAGTTCATCGCACTGACGGTAAAACGATTCGGGCATGAGCCCGCCCCCGCCCCACACACGAAGCATGTTGTAGCCGGCAGCAGCCATTTGCTTAACTAAGCTGTTGGGGCCTTCCCAGAGTTTTTTGCGTTGCTCTTCGCTGTGAAACCCTTGCTGGGGAAGCAGGTTGGCACCTTTCATAAAAATGGGCTTTCCATTCACCACAAAACGAAATGACTCGCCTTTGCTGTCTGTCACCCGCTGTAGCTGTATATCGCGGATACCGAAAGTAAGCTCATTTGAATACCTATCGCGCCCGTGCATGGCATGCAGGTTTAGTTGATAGAGATGGTGCCAGCCATTTCCATTGGTTTGCCATAAAATGGGGTTATTGATGCTGAAGGAAGTGATGTATTCCTGTTGCCCTGCAGACAAGCGCATGAGGGTATCAACAACGGACGTTTGGCTCAAACCGGCCATTAGCCGAACCTCAATGGCAGAATCGGTGCGGATTACCCAGTGCAGGTTGATTTTTGCATTGTTACCGGCCTTAAATTCAATGGTGGTAAAGGCATCCAACACCAGCATATTGTCGAAGGGAATGAATTCGGGCTCGGAACCGAGGCCATTTAAAACCCTGCGTGGTGCCACATCCCAGCCAAACTGCACGGGGGGCTTGCGCAACACCACGGAACCCTTGGGATTTGCGGTATCGTTGTCAGCCGGCCATTTGTTGCTGCCGGAAAGCGGAAAATAGAGTTTGGCCGCATCTTTTAATGAAGGCAATTGGGCCAGAAACAGCGATGATTCACCGGCCAGGGTTGAAGAAGAAATTACATTCAGAATGGGCAGTTGGGTGGATTGACCCACACCGATTTGCTGCCCGTTGAGGAGATAAGCAGCTGCCGGCTCGGGCCTTGGCATGCGAAATGCTACGTTTTTATAGGTTGATGCTTCGGCCATTTCAGGCATTTCGGCCCGGTAACGCCAATAGTGGTTTTCCACTTCGTTGGCTTTGATGGGCTTTCCGGACGAATCTACAAAACGGTAACCGGCATCGATGAGTTCGTTGATGGATGCGGTGTAGGGAACTTCCTGCCATTCGCCACTGTAGGCCAGTGTATTGCCGGAGCCGGGCTGAAAGGTCTGCAACAACCAGCTTTTGGGTTTAATAACCGCGGGCTGCTGGGCCGATGCGGTAATCAGGCAAATAATTGCGTTTAAGAAGATGATGAATCTTTGCATGTGGCAATGATGTGTTTAAGTTCGTTAGAATCGGGCAGCAAGCTGCCGTTGCGGGCCGAGCTGTGTATTTCGGTAAACCCGGCATCCAGAAAGGTTTTTACGTTGTGCAAACGCACACCGCCGCCGGGCATGATGGTGATGCGGCCACCGGCAATTTCTTTTAATTTAACCAGTTCCGGCAAGGGCAAACCGCAGAGCAGGCGGGTAAAGCCCAGATCGATAAGGGTTTGCAGGGATTTTTCGGGATTGGGAACGATATCAAAAGCGCGGTGAAACACGCAGGGCAGAGATGCTGCAGCGGTGATTAGCCGTTGGCAGGCAGGCACATCGATTTCGTTTTCGGGGGTGAGCAGTCCGAAAACCAGGGCACCGGCTTGTTTGTGGGTTCTCAGGCGTATGATTTCGGACTCCATCTGCGCGATTTCGGGTGCCGACATGCAGAAACTGCCACCGCGGGGACGCACCATCACGGCCAGTTTGGCGTGGTGTTGTGGCGGGATGATTTGAAACCAGGATTCCGGTGGCGAAATACCATCTTGTTCGGGTGCATCGCAGAGTTCAATTCTGGGCGCCCCTGCATTGAGGGCCATGATGGCTGCTTCGGCTGTGAAGGCGCATATTTCGGCAATGGCGGTCATGGGTGCTTGCTACAAAGATAAACGGAGCTGAGAGCCATATATTGAAACATTGCAAAATTTTGCGTATCTTTGCAGCCCTTTTCAAGGTTTTCCAAAACGGAAAAATGCATGCGTAGCTCAATTGGATAGAGCATCTGACTACGGATCAGAAGGTTTGGGGTTCGAATCCCTACGCGTGCACTAAAGCAACCCCTGAAACCCGCCGCGAAAGCAGGCGGGTTTTTTATTTGCTGCGGGCGCCGGGCTTGCACGAGCGTGTGGAAGCAAATAAAAAACAGGCGTCACGCAGTGCGCCGGTTTCAGGGGTTGTAGACTTCGGCATAGTAGGGTTCAGCGAACGGAGTGAGCTAACCCCATAAAATCCAAATATGAGTTTTCTTAAACAGGGTTCAGCGAACGGAGGCACAGCCGACGTAGCTAATCCCAATCCATTCCTTCATTCCTTCATTCCTTCATTATCAATTTATTCATTATCAATTTATTCATTTCCCCGCTGACCTCCGTCACCCCATCCCTCTTTCCCCTGTTGTATCTTAGTGATATTAATAATAGCCCATGCACACACCCCACAAAGCCCCCAAAACCATTGGTATTTTCATGAACCACTCCCGCGCCTTGTTTTTTATTCCCGAAAATGGCCCGCAACAACCCGCACCCCTGGAATCGGGCATTGAAAACAGGTTGCGTTATCCCGGCGAAACCCACCCCGGCGCCAACGTGGGCAATTTCCGCTCCACCAACAATGAATACAGCCGCCACAACCGCGAAAACAACCAATTAAAACAATACCTGCAGTCGCTGTCGGAATACCTGGAACACGTGGATGCCGCACTGATTCTGGGTCCCAAAACCCTGGTAAACCGATTTAAAAACCACATTAATGGAAACAAAAAATTTGCGGGCAAACAATTCAAATTCGAGCAGCATGATAAACTCACCCCTGCCCAATTTCATGTGGCCGTGAAAAAATTTGCGGCAACGCTGGTGTGAAAAACCAAGGTTAACCCCCATAC
>JBILTS010000150.1:0-4825 GCA_044371405.1 Bacteroidia bacterium | reverse complement strand
CAACCCGCACCACATCGCCATCGCGGTAGGGCTTGCCGAAATCATTGATTCCCGCGTATCGGATGGGCCAGATAAAAATACCGCCATCCTGTGATGAATTGGGACTTCCCGCCTGGTCATAGGCCAGGTTCATGTCGGAAATACCGTTTCGGAAGGTGTCGTTATACCAGGTTTTGATCCAGTACGTATTGCCGGTGCCGGGCAGGTCGTTGGCGGCGAGTTCTACGTATTTGCCGGGAACAAATCTGCCGTTATCACCGGGCTCCACCACCACATTCAAACTGTCTATCCTGGCCGTGGGATTCATCTTTGAAAAACCGATGATGGTATCGCCGCCTTCAATCACCACAAGGGCATAGGTACGGCCAACGGTAAAGGTATCACCGGCTGCTGGGTTGGGTTTCCATACATAGTTGCCATTACCGCTATCGGCAAATAAAAACAACCTGGGATTATTAAAGTCGGTGGTGTCAATCAGCACAACAGTAGCACCACTCACAGGTGGCTCGGTACCCGGTTTTGCAAAATAGGGATTGCTTTGGGTAAGGCGAATGCGCTGTGGCTCATTCAGATTGTTTACAAAGGCATCAATCACTAGCTTGGGCTCGCCGGATTTCACATCTACGGTAATTGGATCTTCGCAGGCAGCAAATGCCACAACACTAAACACCGGGATTATCCATTTCCAAATTTTGTTCATGCTTAATTCCATTTAAAATTGTAAGAAACTGCCGGCACAAAACTGCCGATTACACTATAACGTATGGCCTGATTGATGTTTTGGGCCTGATAATTGGTGGCAAAATAAATGGAAAATGGGTTTCTGCGGTTGTAGGCATTGTAAACACTAAACACCCAGCTTTTCTCCCATCTCTTGGCTTTGCGCTTGGTATAGGTGACGCTCAGATCCAGGCGGTGATAGTCGGGGTTGCGCACATTGTTGCGGGCATTGGAGCCGATGTCAGGAACGATATATCCCTGCACATTATATTGGTTTGAATAGAAAGTAGTGGGCGTGCCTGAGCTGTACACAAAATTGGCGGAGGCGTCCCATTTATCTGTGATTTTATACTGAACTACCACATAAAGGTTATGCAAACGGTCGAAACGCATGGGAAACCAGTCATCGTTATTGATGCCATTTACCAGTCTTTCGCTGCGGCTAAGGGTATAGGAAATCCATCCCGTGAGGTTTCCGGATGATTTTCTTACGTAGAACTCTGCCCCATAGGCACGTCCTTTGCCGTTTAACAGTTCGCCCTCCAGTAGCTCATTGAGCAGCAGATCGGCTCCATCCACGTAATCTACCTGGTTTTGCAGCGTTTTGTAATATGTTTCAAACGAGGCCTCAAAATCATTGCCCGAGGAACCGAAATTTCTGAAATACCCAATGGTGTACTGATCTGCCTTTTCGGGTTTAATATTATTGGAGGTGGGTTGCCATACATCAAAAGGCACACTCGCTGAAGTATTGCTGATCAAATGCAGGTTTTGCACCATGCGGTTGTATCCGCCTTTAATGCTGGATGCATTGTTTAGCTGGTACTTGAAACCAAAACGGGGTTCAGGGTTGATGTAGGAAGCGATGACCTCACCTGACCCAAAATCGCGGGTGCTGTTTAATACTTTTCTTCCATTGGGTGTGGGGGCCTCATCGAAATAATATGCTTTCCCTTTACCCAGGTAATGCCAGCTGCTTACCCGCAGTCCTATGCGATAGCTGAATTTGCCTGAAGGATTGAATTCTTCTCCCAGATAAACCGCATTTTCAAGTGCATATTTATCGGGCAAGCTAAAGTTAAACTGACCGTTTTTGCTGCTCGCCACAGCTGATCCGGGTTTAAATATGTAATAGGTGCTTTGTGAACCAAAGGTAAGCTGGTGTTTGGGCGTGAGGTAATAATTAAGATCTACCTTGGCGCTGTTGTTGATGATGAAGCTTTTCCAGTTAAAGGTTAAATCGCGGTTTTTAAATTCAATATCGTAGCGGTATCGGCTGTAATAATAGGTAAAATTGGAAAACAGCTTTTTATTAAAAACATGGTTCCAACGCGCTGTAACCGTGCTGTTGCCCCATTTAACGCCAAACGCATTGGGGGCACTAAAGGCATCATCGCCAAAATAACTGCTTATGTAGAAGTGGTCGCGGCCCCGGCTGTAGTTAATTTTGGCAGCCAGGTCATAAAAATAAAACTGGCTGCCTTTTAAATCGCTCTTCAGGAAGGGCTTGGCCAAAGCATCGATATAGCTGCGGCGCCCCGAAATCATAAAGCTGGCTTTATTTTTAACAATAGGGCCTTCCAAGGTCAGACGGCTGAAAATGGTTCCCACCCCGCCATTGGCTTGCCACTGCTTTTTATTGCCCTCCTTCATGCGCACATCGAGGGTGCTACTGAGGCGCCCTCCGTATTGAGCAGGAATGCCTCCTTTTACCAGCTGAACATCTTTCACGCCATCGGGGTTGAAGATGCTAAAAAAACCGAATAAGTGAGAGGAATTGAAGATGGGGGCTTCATCCATAAGCACCAGGTTCTGGTCTATGCTACCACCCCTCACATTAAAGCCGGTAGCACCTTCTCCCACAGTGGAAACACCGGGCAACAGCTGTACGGCCTTGATAACGTCCGCCTCACCCAGAAAAGCCGGGATTTTCTTGATGGTCTGGCTGTTGATACTTTGGGTGCTGATGTCAATTCTTCTAACATTGTCATTGCGATTGGCACGAATGTTCACTTCGCCCATTCCCACGCTTTGTTTGAAAAGACTGATGTTGATGCTTACATGCGTATCGAGATTTACGGTAAACTCAGTGGCATTATAACCGGGCGATTTGGCTACCATTTGATAGCTGCCTTTTGCCAAAGTGATACTAAAGAAACCATAGGCGTTGGTGGCTATGGATGTGCTGCTGTTCTGCACGGAAACCACGGCACCGCCAATGCTTTCTGATGAAGCGCTGTCGCGCACGTAACCACTTAAAGTAAACTTTTGCTGAGCGTGTAAAACATCACAACCCAACACAAACCCAACACATAAAACCAGGTATTTCAGCACGCGGTACAAAGTTAAGGAGTAACAAGCCACTGTATTAAAATGTTTGGTTAAAACTGACCAACACCCTTTGATTTCCGACATAAAAAAAGGCCACTGCATTTGCAGCGGCCTTTTGTGAAGATTAGTATTCGATTACTCAACGATGAGCTTCTGCACACCCACACCGTCATTAAACTGAAGGCGGAGCATGTAGATACCTGCAGCGGCTTTCAGATTAACCACGTTGTGCACGGGGCTAAGGTTCATTTTCTGAATGCTGCGGCCATTGAGGTCAACCAACTCGGCGCTCACCAGACTGCGGTTGGTCCAGTTGTTGTGGATCAACAGTTGGTCTTTGGCGGGGTTTGGAGCTACGGTTACGTTGCTGCTCAGGTTGTTTTCTTTAATGCCAACAGAGGCAACCAGACCCATGCTCACCGCCAGGCGGGGTGAAACATAACCCATGATGCTGTCTACGTATTTAATGGCACGTGACTTACCGAAAACTTTGTGAAGGGGGTTGGATGCATTGCCATTGGCAATAACGGTTGCTGCATTGGGTATACCAAGGGCTTTGATAGCAGCAGTATCCCACCACTCATAAGGACCAGAACCATTAGCGGCACCAGCAATCGGGTACAAACCATCCAGACCATCATTGATTTTGTTGGCCTGCATGGTGTAAACATCATAAACTTTATTTTTATATGATGCATTGTTGCCAAACTTGTTAGTACGCTGCATTACGTCGTAGCTTCCTGATACGTCAACAACGTTCAATGGAGGATTTGTTCCGGGAACGCTTACTACGCCGAGCTTGTAAGGTGCAAAAGGGTCCTGAACACCATGAACACTGATGATGGGCAAGCTGCCTTTTTCCAGCCAGCTGCTATCACCCAGGGCACCGCCAATGTTGAAGGAGATGGCCACATCTGAAGTATGCCCTTTATGGTTTTCAAGACAAAGTTGGCCAAGGGTTCCGGGGATTTTAAAGCCCAGACGGTCACCTAACAACAAGCTATCCTGAACCATCCAACGCTTGGCATCGAGGTTATAGAACTTCTCCAAACGAGTTTCGCTTTGACGATCGAGCGTAGCATAGGCAAGGGTCACATAACCACCGGTACCCTGACCACCCACAGCGATCTTGGCAGTATCAATGGCGTAGGTGTTTGTTGCCTTAGCGTCTTTTTTGAAATAGCGAACGCAGGCAGCCAAGTCCTGAACACCGCGGTAAGCAGCATTGATGATGGTTTCGCGACGTACCGTTTCTCCGGTAGGACCTGTAGCTGTAGGATTCCAGCCGAGGCGATAGCTCATGGCGGCCACTACATAACCGCGCTGGGCGAGTTTTTTGCAGAAAGCCACGGTAGCACTGTCATCACGTGCACCGGTGGTACCATTGTTCGCATAACGAGGCAAAAAATTACCTGTGTGCAGGAAAATCACGAGTGGTTTTTTAGTGTCGGTGTTGCCGGTAGAGCTGTACAAATCCATGGTCAAGTTCTCAGGGGCAGGAGTCCCGCCGGAAAGCACAGGCAAAATTGAAATGTGGGTCGCATAATTCACGTTCTTGGTAATTTGAACAGTGCTTTCTGCGTAGATGGGGTCCACATACTTAACATTCTGTGCAAATGAAGCAGCAGCCAGAAGCATGGTGGAAGCGGAAAGTAATAGTTTTTTCATATTTGAAAAGATTTAGTTGTTTGCGAATGTAGGGCTTTTTTGGAAATATTTAAAGTATCAAGGTTCATAGGTCAAACTTATGTAGGCCATTCTGCCGATACGGGGA
>JBILTS010000041.1:0-16077 GCA_044371405.1 Bacteroidia bacterium | reverse complement strand
TTTCTCAAAAACTAATTAAACAATAACGCCTTGGGCAAACTCATCATTTTTTCAGCACCGTCAGGATCCGGCAAAACCACCGTGGTAAAGCATTTGCTTTCTGTGATGCCCGATAAAATGGCTTTTTCGGTGAGTGCTACCACACGCAAACCCAGACCGGGAGAGGAAAACGGTCGGGAATACCATTTTTTGGAATCGGAAGATTTTGAAAAACGCGTTGAAAACAACGAGTTCCTGGAGCATGAAGAAGTGTATGCAGGCGTGCTGTACGGAACCTTATGGAGCGAAGTTCATAAAATATGGGATGCAGGGAAGGCCGTGGTTTTTGATGTGGACGTTCAGGGTGGATTGAACCTGAAGCGCCGCTTTAAACAGGATGCCCTGGCCATATTCCTGAGGCCGCCCAGCGTGGAAGTGCTGATGCAGCGCCTGCGCAAACGAAGCACCGAAGTGGAACACCACCTGCAGGAGCGCATTGCCAAAGCCAACCACGAACTGAGTTTCGAAAACCAGTATGATGTGGTGGTGGTGAATGATGTGCTGGAAGATACCCTGAAAACCTGCGAACAGCTGGTTACCGAATTTTTAAATACACCTTAAATGGCCCGTGTAGGCTTGTATTTTGGATCGTTCAACCCCATTCACAACGGGCATTTGATCATTGCCCAGCACATGCTGAATGAAGGCCCGTTTGACGAAATATGGTTTGTGGTTTCTCCCCAAAATCCGTTCAAGGAACAAAAAGATTTACTTCCGCAAAATATTCGCTTAGAACTGGTAAATGCTGCTGTTGAAGACAATCCGCAATTCAGGGCCATGGACATAGAATTTCGCCTGCCGCTGCCCTCCTACACCATACAAACCCTGGAACACCTGCTGGAAAAGAGCAGCAACACATTTTCCATAGTAATGGGTTCAGACAACCTGCCCCGGTTGCACGAATGGAAAGACATTGACAAACTTTGCGCCCTAACGGATTTTCACATTTACAACCGCACTGGCAGCGACCTAAAATGCTCTGTTTCCGCAGCACGAATTATACCCTACACAGCGCCTTTGCTGGATATTTCCGCCACCCACATTCGTCATTTGCTGCAACAAAACAAAAGCATCCGCTACCTGGTGCCGGAGGCCGTGCGTGAACTGCTTACTGCACAAGGTTTTGGACGGTAATTACAATTTGATATTGCAACCCAGCACTGGCCCGGTGTTATATTGAAAAACGGGCTTTCCGTTCACCGCTTTTCCCTGCTGTAAAATTTGGTTCAGCACACCCATTTCCAGTTGTACAGATTTATTCAGATTCAATCCCAGCAAGCCATACAAACGATTTTGATCAAATACGTTTATCCCCACATTTTTCCCAAAACCGATAAAAACTTCATCTGACAAGCATATATACAGATTTTTATGGATACGCCTAAGAGGCCACTGCATCCGTTGCATTAGGCGTATGCGGTTCAGGTAATTCCATCGCACAAAACGGCTGTTGGTATCCAAAACCTCCAGCCAGCGCTGTTCGGTTCGCAAACGACTGCTGAACACAACACCTTTGCCATTTGACTCATTCACAAACAGCCATTGCTGATGCGTTCGACGTTCAGCAAAAGTGCCATTTTCTGCCAGGGGAAAATCTCCGTAAGGATAGGTCAAAATCCAGGCAAAGCCGGCCTGAAAACGATGTTGTTGACTGGCATTCCAAGTAATACCCAATCTCATCAAATTTTGCTGAGGTTTCTGAATCCGGTCAGTTCGGCGCCATTGGAGCTCTGTGTGTAAAGACCATTTATCCGATAAGCGATTATTCACCGTGATAGGTACCCAGCCAATCTCATTGTAATCGGCAATACGATGCTGTGTAAATGCTGAAAAGGCATTCAGCATAAATAACAGAAAAAGCAGCTTGCCACGCAGCATATTTTACTTCATAATGGCGTCTTTGGACTCGGCTAGGGACTGCCTGAGGAGTTTTGGCTTATTCCGAGTTGCCTGCTTATGCTGATGATTGCCGGTATAATTCAGCTCTTCCAGCCCAATTACTTTCAAATCACCGCCTGCCTGCTGAAAATCCTGCTTCATGCGGTGAAGATTATCGATCACAGTATAATCAACGAGATTGCAATTCTCAAGATTCACTATAACCTGTTTACTGGGGCTCATCTCATTCAGTACCCTTTTCAATCCAAGCCAGTTACTAAATACAGCTGCGCCTGCTACCCTCACCTCACAACCCTCTATAATAATATGGGCTTTAAAAACCGCTCCTTTTGGTGCGCCTAGAACCAACTGTGTAATCAGCTTGGTAATTACACCTGCACCAATGCCCAATAACAAATCCGTAAACAAAGTAACCAAGATGGTAACAACAACAACTACAATCTGCTCAACACCCACCTTAGCCATTTCGCCAAATGAACGGGGACTTGCAAGTCGGTATCCCACACCAATCAACATAGCTGCCAATGCGGGCACCGGTATTAGGTTACTAAACCAATCATCCAGCATTAAAAAAACAAGCATAAACAACCCATGAAACCCATTAGCCCAGCGGGTTTTGGCCCCATTATTCACATTGGCACTGCTTCGGGCTACTTCGCTAATCATAGGCAAACCACCCAACACAGCAGAAATTGTATTACCCACACCTACTGCCATTAAATCCTTATTGGCATTACTCTTTCTTCTAAGTGGATCCATCATATCCGTTGCTTTTACGGTAAGTAATGACTCGAGACTCCCCACCAGGGCAAACATCAATACGTATTTGGCAAACAACAGCGGCTTTTGCATACCGCCAAAATCCACGTTAATGGCCAGTATTTCCGTTAAGTTATGTTCAAAATGAATAAATCTGTTGCTGTCAAGATCTATAAATTTAGCAACCGGTATAGCCACTGCCAACACCATAATGGGTGCCGGAACTTTTGAAAGCCTGTCATGCTTAATTCTCGGCCAGATGAAAACGACCAGAAGACTAATAAAGCCCACAATCGCAGCATTTCCATCCATTTTTCTCAATGTTTCCGGAAAAGCCATAATGAGATCAGGCGGATTTATCATGGGTCTGCCATCGGGCATTAAAGGATTAACCCCAAAAAGTATATGAATTTGTTTACTAAAAATAATAATGCCTATGGCCGTCAGCATTCCCTGAATAGTACTTAGCGGAAATAAATCTGCAATGGTTCCGATACGCAAAAAGCCAAAGAATATCTGCAAAATACCCGCCACCAGTATGGCCCCCAAGGTCAACTTCCAACCCAATTCAGGATTATTTCCCCCAAAATCGGCCACTGCAGCCGCAACAATCACAATTAATCCTGCAGCAGGCCCCTTAATAGTTAGGGGTGAGCCAGCAATTACAGAAACAAAAACCCCACCAATCATGGCTGTAATCAGCCCCATAATAGGAGGAAAATCAGAGGCCCCGGCTATCCCAAGACTTAATGGTAAAGCCAGTAAGAACACCAAAAATCCACTCAGCCCGTCTTCTTTGTAGTATTGTTTCAGGCCATCGATACCATCCGCCGGGATATGGACTTTTTGTTGAATACTCATATTTCAAAGTTGGGCAGCAGGTGGTTCTTATACATACCAATGGTATCCCTCAAACCGTAATAGAGTGCATCACAGATGAGCGCATGACCTATGGAAACCTCCAGCAGACCAGGCAGATGAACCCTTAAATAATGCAGGTTGTGTAAATCAAGATCGTGTCCTGCGTTTATTCCCAACCCGGCCTGAATGGCTGCCTCAGCAGTTTTTACATAGGGGGCAATGGCTTGTTCAGGATTTTTTGGAAACATTACTGCATAGTGCTCAGTATAAAGTTCTATGCGGTCTGCACCGCACAAAGCCGCATTTTCTACCATGGCAATGTCTGGATTGAGAAACAGACTAACGCGCATTCCATTTGATTTCAGGCGTGTTACCACATCTTTCAGCAGGTGGAAGTGGGCTTTTGTATCCCATCCATTATTGCTGGTAAGCACTTCCGGCGGATCGGGCACCAGGGTTACCTGAACCGGCTTAACCTCCTCTACCAGTTTAAGAAACGATTCTGAAGGATATCCTTCTATGTTGAACTCCGTGGCAACCACTGCACTGAGTTTTCTCACATCATCATAACGGATATGACGCTCGTCTGGTCGCGGGTGAACGGTAATTCCATCCGCACCAAACGCCTCACAATCCAGTGCAACTTTAATGACATCCGGATTATTGCCTCCCCTTGCATTGCGCAGGGTGGCCACTTTATTCACATTTACACTTAGTTTGGGATTCATATTCGCCAGATTAGCTGTGCAAAGATACGTCGGTTCCATGTGGGCAAATCCTCACCACTGCTGATACTTTCCATCCACGCATAACGCAAACCTGCTTTGAGTCTTTTATTGATGGGTTTTGTTGCCAGTATATAGGCAGACCTGCCTTTGCCAAAAAAGGCAACGGTACCAAAATCGTACAATAGCTGATTTTCAAAAGCGTACAGACGATTGTAAAAACCAGATACATCAAACATGCTGTACCGCATAACCAGTTGCCACTTCCCGGGATTAATTCGCGTGGTATATTCTCCGTAAAAAAGTGATGAGTGTCCCGCAGACGGTCCGTCAGCATTAAAACTGTGCTCGGCACGCAACTCTACCCGGCTGTTGTTGGTAACGGCTGCAGAAACATTCACCCTTAGCAATTGCGTGGTATAGGTATTGATGCTTTTGGTAGTCCCTTCGCTGTTTTGAATGCTTCGCATAATATACCTGTATCGAACATATACCTGGGTTTTCTTAGTAGCGGCATAATCCAGCTGCCATAATAAATCCTGCGTGCGTGAGGGTGCGTAAAAGCGGAAGGTGAGCCAGGGCTGCCGGGCGATATCACAGTAATTACTCAAACTCAGTTTGCGGGTAAAGTTCATCTTCAATCCCATGTACACACCCTGCTCATTCTGGTTGCTGTTGCCAAAAGCGGTGGAATACGGACTGATAAATCCCGGGGCATAATCGCGAATATGAAGCGACCATTCTGCCCATTTGCCCAAAGAAACCAGGGCCCCGGCAGCAACAGCGTGTTTTCGCGTTTCAGCCAGCCAGGCCCATTCACTGAAAAAATGCATCCTTCCCAGGGTATGTGCCTGCCATCCGTGATAAAAATGCTGTTGTTTGCCGGTTGGATTGTACAGTCGGTATAAATCATCGGAAGGGGCCTGTGCTATACTGTTGCTGAACAGGGCCATACCACCGCCAAAACTGCCGGTTTTGCCAGTCCGCTGCAGCCAGTATCCCTGCATATTGCGTCTCAAACTGCTTTTTGCCTGTATTTCCGATGTGGTTCGGTGCAGTCCATCCAGATCCACCGAAGAAAATGCGTCGGCACCAAGTCCTGCAGTGTCGCCAAGCCGGGCACTTAAACCATTGCTGGCCAAAGCAACCGTAAAATCCCATTTTTTGCTGATTCTTAAGGTAGACGCAACCCCCCTTAGAAATAAAAATTCATTCACCCCGCGGTAGGCCTTCACCATGGGTTGTGAACGTTTTATATTCAACACACTGGCACTTTTGCCAATTCCGATACCCGAACCCATCACCAATCCTTGTCCCATGCTTAGCACATAATCACCTGCTACAAGCGATTTCACTGCTCCGAAATTAAAAATGGCAGCATGCATTGAAACAAAATCAGGACCTTTGTTCCACCAGTATTCACCGGGATCTTTCTCGGCGGTGAGGCCAAAACTATATACGCCGGGCAGGGTATATCGCAGGCGGGTGCTCATGGCCAGCGGATCGCCATTGTATTTTCCCTCCAAATCGGGATATCGCCGCTTGGTTGTCAATATAAGCTCTGTTTTCCCTTGCTGCAGTTTATCGGCCAACCCTTTTACCCTGTCTTCCAGCCCCGGTGAAATATTCACAAATGGCGCCAGGGCCCTGATTTGCTCGGGCTCCATACCCACCACCTGCAATTCAGCCACTTGCAAAAAAAATCCAAAACGCTTGCGGTGTGCCACTATTGCTGCCGCCTGCACCGGTGTAATCAGCGGGAAATTGATAAGCTCATCTACCCCGGCATGATTGAGATTGAGGGGTTTCTCTGTGAACATAACAAGATCTTCATAAATCTGGGTGTAATCCGCATTGGTTTCCAGTGTCTCAAGGTATCTTTCTATGGTCAGCCGCACATCATCCGGGATTTGAGCACGCAAGCTGCCGGAAAACAGCAGCAATGTCAGCAATATGACCTTTATCGCTTTATCCATAGCAGGGAGAAAGCCGGCGAGAAGCCAAGATAGGTGTGGTAGCGGGTTGAGATGGCAAATGCCGTTCGGCCTGTTCGGTACTCTATGCCGCCTGAAAAGGGCTCAGGTCCGGTTTGCAGTGCTCCGTTAAAAACCATTCTCTTTCCATATTCGTGCCTGATTGCAATGCCATATACCGGCTGGTTCTGAGCATTATAACGATATTGAAAACCGGCCCGGGTAAGCGGGTTTACTTTATATCCCAGTGCCAGCGCACCTCCCGGCACGGCCATGCCACCATCGTAGGTGCGGTTCCATGGGTTCATAATGACCGCCGAGGCATCCCATTTTTCATTGATCTGAAAAACAGCACCCAACCTGCCACTAAGCCATGCCTGCCTATCTGTGAGCATAGACTGATACAAAGTGGCATAACCAACTGAAAAACCCAAACTAAACTGTGAACTGATTACCTGACAAAGCGACAGATGTGCCGCATTGACCGAAAAATGCGCGGTGCCACTGTACGAAAAATCCCCGCCATACATGGTCCCCTTGCTTCTGAATGCAGCAGCAGCACCACCCCGCACTATGGATGTTCCGGTGAATCGCTGATGCCCCCACACACCGCCCATGGCTTTGCCGTTAAATGCAGCCCCCGGATTGTTGCTCAATCCAAAACCTGCATCCCTGTTGGCCTCATTGCCGCCCAACCCCCAATAAGCCGCACCTTGCTGTGCAATGAGCACATCAACGCAAAAAAAGAGAATCAATATGCTTAAAACACGTATCAATCGCCCAGTGCCTGCTTGAAAATCATCAATCTTTCCTTCAAATCCCGCAATCTGCCCACAAGCTCCACATTCGGGCTTGATGAATTGGCATTGATGCTTACTTTCTTACTTGCCTTGGCTATTTTTATTCCTTTCTCACGGGTAAGAACATATATTTCTTTCAGTAGGGCTATATCCTTCAGCGAATAAATTCGGTCGCCCTTCTTGCTTTTCATGGGCTTCAATTGTTTGAATTCGGTTTCCCAAAAACGAAGGGTTGATGCAGGCACATTCAGCATTTTGCTTACCTCACCAATTTTGTAGTACTTCTTTGTATGTGTGTTTTCGTTTTCCATTAATCAAAACGTTTGGATTCGCGGTTGCTCATTTCTATCATCTGCCTGTATTGTTCATCGGTGAGGTCACGGTGGTAGAAGAAGGCCGGATTTAGCGGATTTCCGCCACGCCTGACCTCATAATGCAGGTGTGGACCTGTGCTGCGTCCTGTATTGCCCACGTGGCCAATCAACTGCCCTCTTTTTACGCGTTGCCCTGGCCTTACCACCATTTTACTCAAATGACCGTAAAGCGTACTATAACCAAAACCATGGTCAATGATAACGTGGTTACCATATCCCCAGCCATCGTTGGGTGTTTTTTGAACAACCCCGTCGCCGGTGGCAAAAACATCGGTGCCGATATCTGCGGTAAAATCCATGCCCGGATGAAAAGTAAACGTTCGGTAAAACGGATCCAGTCTGTATCCAAAGCCGCTCGCCATCTGATTCAAATCTTCATTTGAAATAGGTTGAATTGCAGGTATGGCGTTTACAAATGACTCTTTGCTCCGAATCAGCCGTTTCAGGGTCTCGTAGGAAACTGCCTGTGCATAGGCCTCTTTGCCTAGCCGGTCGATTTTTTGCCTGATCCGCTGCAGCAACTCACCTTCCGGCAGTGACCTTAATTCATTATAGTCAGGACCTCTATAATCCACCGGCTTTGGCGGATCTGCTTCATACATGGCACGGTAAATTTTTAAATCGCGCTCCTTCAAAACACCAAGATTCCGCTCCAGTTCATTAACGGAGCGCTCCATACCTTTCAATTCCCGGCGCAGTGAGGCATTCTCATCCAGCAGCGAACGCTCTCGGGGTGGAGCAAACATCCTGCTGAAAATAACCGCAAACATGAGGGAAAGAACCAAAATCAGACTACTGAATCCAATTCCCCGCCAAATCATATAGCTGCGGTTATCCCTAACCCGCTCAAAACTCAGACTTTTCGGATTAAAAAAGTATTTTGTCTTGCGCGCCATCTCTATTTACTGCAAGTATAAGCAATATCAGAGTCACATTGGATTGCAATGGTTTTAATATTGTGTTTCCGTTTCAGATATTGTTTGAAAAACAATGAACATGAGCAATGTTATTGGTTTTTATAGAATTATTTAATACTTTCGCAACAAAATACCATGAAAAGATTAGTTTGGATTGGCCTGATACTGTTTGCCGCTGCAGCGGTAAATGCACAAACATCCACCCATAAATGGGCGGTTTCTGTGAACGGAAATTACAAAGAATACAAAGGTGATCTGGGCAAAGTGCTCCTGCAGTTCCGTTACCCTAATATCCAGTTTGGTGGCGGCGTATCACGTTACATGAACAAATGGCTGGACTTAAATCTGAACGCCAATTATGGTAAAATGTTCTTCAATCCAGAACCCACTGCCTATCAGGAGCAATACCCTGTATTGAATTTAAAAGGCATTAACACCAATCTTACTGCGCGAATTAAATTCAACAACGGCAAATGGCTCAAAGAAGAAGCGTTTCTGGCTCCTTACGTTGTAGCAGGTGTTGGCCTCTATTACGGCGACAGACAGAAACCTGACTACACACCCGACTGGCGCAAATTTGAATTCTTCAATTTCCCTGTAGGCCTTGGAGTTAATATTCGCTGCACCCCACGTTTGAATGTAAATCTGAACTCTACCTGGTTACCTTCTTTTGACGACCAGTTGGATGGATATGTAGGAGGAAACAACTGGGAGCAACTTTGGGAACACCGCTTTGGCCTGTCTTATAATTTCAATGTAAAGACAGGTAAAAACAAAGAAGGTGATAAAAAAGATGAAAAGGCCAAAGAAAAACCTGCCAAGGAAAAGAAGGCCAAAAAATCTGATAAATCTCCCGCTACTGACGTTACCAAATAAGGGTAACTTAATATACGCATTTTTACCGAATAAAACAAACTATTGGGCAGTGTTGAATCCTGCCTGGGCATAAGCGCTGGCTTTTCTTACATACTCATCAACATTATCCTGAATACGCTGATGCACACTCTCGTCCAGCGTTTTCACCACCTTTGCCGGCACTCCCAGCACCAAACTGTAGGGAGGAATTTTCATGCCAGTCGGCACCAAGGCGTTGGCACCAATGATACTGTATTCGCCGATTTCTGCATTGTTGAGCACCGTGGCATGCATGCCCACCAGCACATGATGACTTAGCCGGGCACCATGCACAATGGCACAATGACCAATTACGCAATCATCTCCAATAATGCAGGGATCACCCGGATCGGCATGTAGCACGGCATTATCCTGAACATTGCTGCGGGCACCAACTGAAATGAGGTCACTGTCACCCCGCAGCACCGCCCCAAACCATACGCTGCATTCCTCACGCAGTATAACTTCACCCACCACATGTGCACCGCGGGCTACAAATACATTTTTGCCCATTTCGGGCTTTTTTTTCAATCGTTCGGTTAATTCCATGCTCATAAGCGGTTCAAATATGCTTTTTTTGCAGGGCATGCGCAAATTGTTTACGCACATTACTACCATTCATAGCATAGAAGATACGCCTCAAGCCATGTTTAGGGGCAAAGAGATGAGCCATGTAGCCCGCATAGATAATGCCTGGCTGCTTGTAGAAAACGGGCAATTTGCAGCATGGGGAAGCATGCAGGAAGACGAATTGCCCGAAGCAGATGAAACCATTTCACTCACCGGGCTGGAAGTTTTACCCGGCCTTGTAGACAGCCATACCCACTGCATTTTTGCAGAACCCCGAAGTGCAGAATGGGAAATGCGGTTGAAAGGTGCTTCCTACGAAGAAATTGCAGCAGCAGGTGGCGGCATCCTCAACTCGGCTGCCAAACTGCGTGAAATGGATGAAGAATGGCTTTATGAGCAGTCTTTAGGGCGAGTGCAACAGATGATTGCCCATGGCACCACCACCCTCGAAATCAAAAGCGGTTATGGCCTTAGTTTGGAAAGCGAACTTAAAATGCTGCGCATAGCACGCCGCATCGGCAAAAAGGTAAAAGCCACTATCAAAACCACCTTTTTGGGGGCACATGCTGTTCCACCTGAATTCAAAGGCCGGCAGGAAGACTACGTAGATCATATCATAAACGAAATGCTGCCTGCGGTGTGCGGAGAAGGTCTTGCAGACCACATAGACGTTTTTTGCGACCGTGGCTTTTTCACGCCCGAACAAACATTGCGTTTGCTGGAAGCTGGTGCTAAATTGGGCTTACCTGCCAAAATTCATGCCAACGAGCTGGGAATTACAGGCGGGGTTCAAGCAGCTGCGAAAGCAGGTGCCTGGAGTGCCGACCATCTTGAGCATATCGGCGACGAAGAAATTGAATGCCTCAGAAACTCAGCGGTTATACCCGTTGGGCTGCCCGGTACCAGCTATTTTCTCGATATTCCCTATGCCCCGGCCAGAAAAATCATTGATGCCGGACTTCCCTTTGCACTGGCATCAGATTTCAACCCCGGAAGCAGCCCGGTATGCAACTTGCAAATGGTTTGGAGCTTGGGTTGCAGCCGTATGAAAATGTTGCCCACTGAGGCATTCAACGCCATCACACTCAATGCCTCGCGCAGTCTCCGACTCGAGAATTATACCGGCAGCATTGCCATTGGCAAGCAGGCCGATTTTTGGACTACCCAAACAAAGAATGCCATTCAGTCAGTTCCCTACTTCTTTGGTGTAAACCACGCCAAAGACGTTTACCTGAAGGGCCAAAAGGACTAATTACTTCCCGCCTTCCGGAATTCCCAGCAAAGGGGTTTTCCCGTCTGTAATAATCACCTTGGAATTGCTACTTTGAGAAAGGGCCTTGAACGCCTCAATCTGGTTGTTTTTAAGAATGTCGCCGGTAAGACTCTTGGTAAGCATTTCATTGCCCTTGGCACGGGCTTCCGCCTCAATTTTGATTGCATTTGCCTGGCCCTCAGCCCTTATTTTAGCAACCTCGGCCTGTGCCTCCGCGCCGATGATGGCCGCCTGCTTATCACCCTCCGCGGCAATGGCCTTGCGTTCTGCCTCCAATTTTTCACGCTGCTTGGTAAACTCCATGCGCTGGGCATCCTGTTCCGCCCTCAGCTTTTCTTCAATTGCGGCCGACAAGCCCGCCGGCAGTGTTATGGATTTCATCAAAACGTTCTCCACAATAAAACCTTTGGGGCCAAGAATTTCCATCATGGTATCGCGAATATTGCGCTCAATCAAGGCCCGCTCACCGCTGTGCATGTCTTTCGCATAAAATTTAGAGGTTACATCGGCTGCCGCAGACCTAAAAACAGGCAGTATCACCACTTCTTCATAATTCATACCAATGTTTTTAATGACATCTGGAGCAGACCGCTTTTCAATGCGGTATAAAATTGAAATCTCTGATTGGATGGTGAGCCCCTCGCGGGAAGGCATGGGTAATTTTACCTCTAGATTTACCGTTCTTACCGGAACAAGTAAAATGGTGGATAGAAAAGGATTATAAAAACGAACCCCGGGATCAAATGCTGTATTTCCAAGTTTGCCCAATTTCCTTTTAACACCGGTATCACCGGGTCGAATAATGGTACAAGCATTGAGTGCAATAGCAGCCATCAAAAGTACAATCAGCTTTTTCATGATTTATTAGATTTATGTAAATATAACAAATAATCATGCCAAATGATTATACTATAGATTTTACCCATAATGCGCCATGATTGGCCTGAAATTTGCTTATTCAACAATATATGCCATACCCGGAAATGCTTGTAGCGCCGATGCGCGCAGAACTTACCAACCACGGCTTCACTGAACTGCGTACTGCCAAGGAAGTGGAAAATGCCATGATTAACGCAGAAGGAACTACACTGGTGGTAGTTAACTCCGTTTGCGGATGTGCCGCCGGCAGTGCCCGCCCCGGAATTCTAAAAAGTCTTCAGGGCAGCAAAAAACCCACCCGCTTGCTCACAGTATTTGCAGGACAAGACCTGGAAGCCACCCAGAAAGCCCGCGAATTCATGGTTCCATTCCCTCCCTCGTCACCTGCCGTTGCCCTTTTTAAAGACGGTCAGATTGTGCACATGGTGGAACGCCACATGATTGAAGGCAGAACTGCTGATATGGTTGCCGACAATTTGTCAGGTGCCTACGAGTCATTTTGTTGATATCTTACACCTGCCATTTGTTTTTCAAGAATTAGGCGAATAATGTCCGTCTAATTTTTGGTTTTACATCCATTACTGCATAAGTTTGTGATAACGAACGCTATGCGTGTGCGCTTTGACATACTTTTCATTCTCTCTGTGCTATGGGTTATCCCTGTTTTTGGACAAAACACATTCCCTACAAACACAAAGCACAGAAATCTACCTACCCCTTCGCTGCTAGTTTTTCCGGAAAGTAACAGACCTGCATTCGAACAATGGAACGTCATTGTTAAAAAAATGGCCGGCTATGGCGAGGCAAGCCAATGGAAAATTTATTCCATGCTAAAAGATGAACTGGAACAAACCCATCATCGGGCTCAGCTTTATTTGAATGGAATTCCTTCTGAGCTGTCAACGCTGATTTTGCATGAGAAAAACGGGCAACTCCTCAGCATTAATGGGGACCTGGTGCCGGAAAGTTATTTTGAAGGCAAGCCCATCCTAACCCGGGATCAGTGCCGTGAAAAAGCGCTTCAGTATATGCCAGCAACTCTTTATTACTGGCAGGATGAAGGACAAAATACCATACTTAAACAACTATCAGGCAAGCCGGATACAACATATTTCCCCACAGGCACGAGTGTATATTGCCCCAAAGATTTCAGACTTGAAAACAAACACAAACTGGCCTGGAAGTTTGATATTTATGCACTTGAACCCCTGGGTGGAAAAAGCATTTTTGTAGACGCGGAAACCGGCGAAATACTGGCTGCACAGGATCTGATTCTGCATACCGAAGTTACCGGAACTGCAGTGACTGCATATAGCGGCACCCAAAAAATTCAAACCGACAGTACGGCACCAACTACGTTCAGACTTCGGGAATTCAAACGTGGAAAAGGAATCGAAACATTCAATATGCGAAAAGGCACCTCTTATGGTGCTGCCGTTGATTTTCTGGACGCCGACAACAATTGGAACAACGTGAATGCCAACAAGGATGAAGTTGCCACCGATGCCCACTGGGGCGCGGAAATGACATACGACTACTTCGATAAAGAACACAGCCGCAATAGTTTTGATGGCAATGGTGCCAAAATTATCAGTTATGTTCATTATGGCAATAACTATAACAATGCTTTCTGGAACGGTTCTTACATGACTTATGGCGATGGAAACGGGAGTCTGTTTACGCCATTAACGGCCCTGGATGTTTGCGGTCATGAAATTGCCCACGCCGTTACTACATACACCGCAAACCTAGTTTACAGCTACGAAAGCGGGGCCCTTAATGAAAGTTTCAGCGACATCTTTGGAAACACCATTGAAATTTGGGCCCGGCCCTCAAAATGGAGCTGGCGAATTGGAGAAGACATGACGCCCAGTAAAAACGGTATTCGCAGCATGACCAATCCCAACCTATTCAGTCATCCCAAGTTCTACAAGGGGGTAAGTTGGTATGCAGGTGCCGGCGATAACGGCGGTGTGCACTATAACAGCGGTGTTCAAAACTACTGGTATTACTTAATTGCCAATGGCAGCAAAGGCACCAACGAAAAAGGATGGGCATTTCAGATAGATTCGCTGGGTATTGTAAAAGCCGGAAAGATCGCCTATCGCAATCTTTCAGTGTATCTCACCAAGAATTCGCAATATGCCGATGCGCGAACATACAGTATCATGGCCGCAGCAGATCTTTATGGGCAGTGCAGTAAAGAAGTCATCGCCGTAACCAATGCATGGTGGGTTTGCGGGGTTGGCAACAAATATGACAGCGGATACGTGAAAGCCAATTTCACCGGCGATACATTGGCCTGCCGCACCGGTAAAACCTTAAATTTTCTAAACCTTAGCGATAACTATAAATCCAGCCAATGGTATTTTGGCGATGGAAACGGATCTGTATTGAACAATCCTTCCAACACCTACAACAGCTATGGCAAATTCAATGTGAAACTGGTGGTTACCAGCTGTTTTAAAAATAAAAAAGACAGCATCACCAGGGTGCAATATGTGAAGATAGACAGCACCTATGACATTTGTAATGCTGTTCTGTTGCCAAAATTGGGAACGGACAGTGCCATACGCTGCCAGGGATTTGTTTACGATGATGGAGGTGAGGGCAACTACGGAGCCCTCAAGGTGGTTAACTTCAAACTGAAAATACCCGGTGCAGATTCCATCCGTTTCCGTTTTAGGGTGCTTGACTACGAAAATGGTTATGACTCGATTGTTCTGTTTAGAAACAGCATTTCCTGGCCCAATAAAATTGGCCGCTACACCGGCAGCGTGCTACCATTCGCCGGAGCATGGCAGACCATAAAAGCCGATGCAATCTGGTTTAGACAATATTCAGATCCACTGGTGGAAGGAAAAGGATTTAAACTGGAATTTGCTGGCATACGCAAACCGTTAACCATAAATGCAGGCAATGATACCACCATTTGCTACGGCGACAGTCTGGTACTGAACCCCATTGCTAACGGCGGATACGTACCCGACTACCGGTTTTTTTGGAAACATGGTGATACCCGCGCCAAAGCCGTAGTAAAGCCCATCACAAAAACCAAATACTACCTCACGCTCACCGATATATGCACCGGTAAAACCGCCACAGACTCTATCGTTGTTGATGTTAGACCTCCCCTAAAAGTCACTCTAGGCAAGGATACCGTCATTTGTAAGGGCAGAAGTGTAAAACTCACAGCCACCACTACAGGCGGGGTATCTTCAGCATATCAGTACAGCTGGAATCAAGGTTTGCCGAATGGGGTTGCCAATACGGTTTCGCCTGCCGTTATCACAAAATACATGGTTGTGGTAAATGATGGCTGCACAGATAGACCGGATACTGCCTATCGCACCATTTGGGTAAAACCTGAACTGAAAGTCAAATTAACCGCAGGCGCAACACCCGTTTGTATAGGAAAATCAGTTTCCTTATCTGCTGCTGCTACTGGGGGGGACACATCCGGCTATACATACAGCTGGAATAACGGACTGGGAACTGGTGCAAGCAAAACCATCACCCTCACCGACACCCAAATTGTGATTGTTACCCTAACCGATGCTTGCACAGTGCTGCCTGCAAAAGATACCATCACGCTGTATACCCATCCTGCACTAAAGCTCAACCTATCCAACGACACCATCATCTGCCGAGGCAGTCAGGTTGTTCTCAATGCTTCCCTCAGTGGCGGCAAGGGTTCGGGATACACCTATACCTGGAACAACGGAAAAACCACGGGCAACATTACAGAAACACCATCTTCCGCCCAATGGTACACGGTTACCGGCTCTGACAATTGCTCGCCCTTGGTGAAAGACAGCGTGAAAGTGGACAGACTGCCTGCGTTAAGTTTGAGCAAATTCAAAGACACAACCATTTGCGATGGTCAAACAGTGAATGTAAAACTTATCGCCACCGGTGGAAAATCAAATGCCTACAATGTTTCCTGGAACCCAGGCGGGCAATCCGGCTTGAATGTAACATTGAATCCTCCTAGTGCCGGAATTACCCGCTACACCGCAGTGTTAAGTGATGGTTGCACCAAATTAAACGATACCACAGCATTCAATGTGACACGCCTGCTGCCCCTTGGTGGAAGCATCGCTGCCACACCGGC
>JBILTS010000149.1:0-4895 GCA_044371405.1 Bacteroidia bacterium | reverse complement strand
TACCACATTATGCCAATTTTCACCCCCTCCGCAGCGAATCCATACATGTTGTTCATCTTCCTTTACGACTTCTATGCCCGAAATTATATTTTGCAGCACCAAGCCGGCATAATCTCCTTTAAACAAAATATTGCTGCCTCCGCCTAATATTAGTGGACTATTCAGACTTAGCAGGTTGGTTTTCCATGTCTTTTGCAATATATCAGTATCAGCCACCGGCAAAAAAAGTGAGGCCTTTACATCAAATCCAAATGTATTGAACGCCTTTAAATCAATGTGCCGTTTCAGCATGACCCGCAATTTAGCATACAACCGAGCTTGAAGCACTTTATAATTTATCAACTTAAGTGGGTTACAGGGTGATTTGTATCATTTGTTTCGAAATATTTCAAAAATATTCAGTATTTTGTTTAATATTTGTTGCTTGCAATTGCAAACCTTTTAAACAAAATCGTGTTATATAAATCAATGAGTTTTCTGTCTCACACATTCATAACCTTGTTTTTCTTCATATTGATGGAAGGTGTCGCCTGGTTTACCCATAAGTACATAATGCATGGGTTTGGCTGGGCATGGCACCAAAGCCATCACGAGCCACGTAAAGGAAAATTTGAACTAAATGACCTGTATGGATTTGTTTTTGCTGTTCCTTCCTGTTTGCTAATCATATTTGGCAGCAGTAATATGGACTGGCGTTTCTCTGCCGGAATTGGAATAGCACTCTATGGTCTGGCTTATTTTTTGGTACATGATGTCTTCGTTCATCAGCGAGTTAAATGGCTCACTCGCACCCAAATACCTTATTTCAGGGCCATGCGCATGACCCATCACCTGCATCATGCTGTTCATACCAAAGAGGGTGCTGAAGCTTTCGGATTTCTGTTTGTTCTGCCAAAATACGTAAGGAGGTTCCGTGGCTAAGAAGGTACTGATAGCCGGTGCCGGTCTTGGTGGACTGAGTACTGCACTGCGACTGGCCTATGCTGGTTATGAAGTAGAAATGCTTGAACAGTATCACCGCCCCGGAGGTAGACTGAACACATTGGAAAAGGATGGTTTTACATTTGATATAGGGCCATCGTTTTTCAGCATGAGTTATGAGTTTCATGAGCTGTTTAACAGCATTGGCGAGCCAATGCCCTTTGAGTTAAATGAACTTAATCCACTCTATACGGTAAATATAGAGGGCAGGGATAAGGTTTACAGAATTTTCAAGGACCTTGAAAAACTGGCACAGGAATTTATAGACATAGAGCCGGATTTCGAGCGCAAAGCCGAGAAATACCTTAAAAGAGCAGGTGAAGTTTTTCACGATACAGAATACCGTATCGTGAAGAAAAATTTTAACGGAATGCTGCCTTTTCTGCTCAGCATGGCAACCGTTCCCAAAAAACATTTGCCAAAAATGTTTCGCAGTTTCTGGTCTGAACTGGAAAGAAACTTTGAAAGCGAAGATGTAAAGATTATTTTTTCACTGGTAGCATTTTTTCTGGGGGCCACGCCCTTCAATACGCCTTCTGTATACAATCTGCTGAACTATACGGAATTAAAGCACGATGGATACTGGAATGTAAAAGGCGGCATGTATAAAATTGCGGAGGGCATCATTTCCCTGCTCGAAAAAAAGGGTGTAAAAATTCATTGCAATACCCAGGTAGTTTCAGTTCAGGAGCAAGCTGGCAAAATGGTATCGTTAACTGATCATACCGGTAAAATATGGACCGCTGATTTGTTTGTAGTAAATGCTGATGCGGCATCTTTCCGCGGGAAATTCCTCAACAGGCCCGGTTTCACTGAGAAAAAGCTGGACAAAATGGACTGGACTCTGGCTCCATTTACCATATATCTTGGTGTTAAAGGAAAGATGGACGGCATTGCGCATCATAATTATTTTCTGGGCAATAACTTCAGGCAGTATGCCGATACCATTTTCAGAAGCTCTGTCGCTCCGGATAAGCCATATTACTATGTAAATGTAGCCAGTAAAAGCAATCCGGAATGTGCACCGGAAGGATGTGAAAATCTGTTTATCCTTTGCCCTGTGCCTGATCGTCGTGTAAAACCGGACTGGAGCGATGCAGACAAGCTGGCCGATGAAATTATTCGTGATTTAAGCAACAGGGTTGGCTATGATATTGCAGAAAACACCCTTAGCCGAACCATCTACACACCCGTAGAATGGGAAAAAATGTTCTCCTTGTATCGCGGAAGCGGTCTGGGTCTTGCACATGGCATGAATCAGATCGGTGCCTTCCGGCCTGCTAATAAAGATGAAAAATTAAGCAACGTATACTATGTAGGAGCCAGTACCCATCCGGGTACGGGCCTTCCTATTGTGGTTATCGGGTCCAAATTAATAACAGAAAAAATAACCCATGAGCATCCAGCTGTTTGATAAAACATCCTCCGACATCAGCAAGCGCGTAGCCCTGAATTACAGTACCAGTTTTTCACTGGGTATACGCCTTCTTGCCCGAGAATATCGGTGGGCCGTATTTGCCATTTATGGTTTTGTTCGCGTGGCCGACGAGATTGTGGATACTTTTCACAACCACGATAAAAGAAAGCTGTTGCAGGAATTTAAAGAGCAAACTTATGCAGCTATCGAGGCGGGTATAAGTACCAACCCTGTCCTGCACTCTTTTCAAATGGCAGTGCATCAGTTTGGTATTGGTAAAGATCTGATTGAGCCGTTTTTCGTATCCATGGCCCTCGATCTCGATAAGAACTCCTATGATGATGAGGGCTATGAAACCTACATTTATGGTAGTGCAGAAGTGGTTGGACTCATGTGTCTGAGGGTTTTTTGCAATAACAATCAAAGTCAGTATGATGCCCTGTTGCCCCATGCACGTAGTCTGGGTGCTGCCTTTCAAAAAGTTAATTTTTTACGCGATTTGAAAAGCGACATTGACGAGAGAGGCCGCATTTATTTTCCGGGTGTAGATTTTGACGCGTTTAGCGAAAAGGATAAAATTGCGATCATTTCAGATATCAAGAAAGATTTCGCTGATGCATTAATCGGTATAAAAAAACTACCCGTTGGATGCCGTCTTGGTGTATACACAGCCTACATCTATTACTTGAAATTACTTGAAAAAATCCAAAATAGCTCTGCTGAGGAAATTGCAGGTAACAGAATTCGAATTCCCAATGGGCAGAAATTGATGTTACTGGCAAAAAGCTATGTGAAGGAGCGCATGATGCGCGCAGCATTGTGATTTAGCCAAATAACCAAGAAAACATCTCATCTACACGGCCAAACTGTCGCACCTTTATTTTTCCTTTGAGTTCGGGTATTTTACAATATTTGGAAACAATAATTTCCTCAAATCCTAGCTTTTCAGCTTCAGCGATACGCTGCTCTACACGCTGAACCGCTCTGATTTCGCCGCTTAACCCTATCTCACCTGAAAATACTGTTTTTGATGGAATGCAAATACCCTGATAACTACTCATAATTGCCGCCACAGCGGCCAAATCAAGTGCAGGGTCTTCGATGCGGATGCCACCTGCCAGATTTATAAACACATCCTGGGCACCCAGCCGAAAACCACAGCGTTTCTCAAGCACTGCAAGCAACATATTCAGTCTGCGCAAATCAAACCCTGTGCAGGAACGCTGTGGTGTGCCGTAAACTGCTGTGCTTACCAGCGATTGTGTTTCAAGCAGTATGGGTCGCACGCCCTCCATGGCAACTGCTATGGCAACACCTGATATGTCTTCATCGCGTTCTACAAGAAAAACCTGGGAAGGATTTTTTACAGTAGATAGTCCGGTCCCACTCATTTCATATATCCCCATTTCATGGGTGCTGCCAAATCTGTTTTTTAGGGTTCTCAGCAGACGGAAATGATAGTTTCTGTCACCTTCAAACTGCAACACGGTATCAACCATGTGCTCCAGTATTTTCGGGCCTGCAATGCTTCCGTCTTTGGTGATATGTCCAATTAAAAAAACCGACACCTGGTTTTCCTTGGCAAACCTCAGTAATTGCCCTGCACACTCCCTGATCTGCGATACACTGCCTGGCGTGGCCTCCAGTAAATCGCTATAAAGGGTTTGAATGGAATCTATGATGACAATCTCCGGTTTCAAGGCCTGCATATTTTGCAATACCGCCTCAAGTCGGGTTTCGGTGATAACCATACACTGCTCATTGTCTATCCCAATCCGATCCGCACGTAATTTTACCTGCTCAGCACTTTCTTCGCCCGAAACATAAGCAACCGGCAAATTCAGTTTGAGCGCAATCTGTAACAGCAGCGTGCTTTTTCCAATCCCCGGTTCACCGCCGAGCAGTACAAGACTTCCCGGAACCAAGCCGCCACCCAGTACCAAATTAAGCTCATCATCGGGCATGGCCACACGCTCGGTTTTTTCCGATGTGATCTGCCGAATATTCTGTGGTATTGATTTCTCGGTCGGTGATGTTTTTGTCCAACCCGTCGGACTACTTTTTACAGATACTACTTCTTCTTTTAAAGAGTTCCATGCCCCGCAGGCACTGCATTTGCCGGCCCATTTGGGACTATCTGCTCCACACTCACCACAAAAAAACACAGTTTTGCTTTTGGCCATGTCGCAATTTATAACCGTCCTCCGGTTTGATTGTAATCAACTTTTACACGTTTTTTATTTAGAAAGATTATAAACAATGGTGCCGAATGTCTGTTATTTACTTAAATTTGTAGTATTATATGGAACCAACAGCGGATAACTTAGTAACCATTTACGCGGAGGCAACGCCAAATCCGGAAAGCATGAAATTTGTTTCCAGTAAAATGCTATTGCCCAATGACAGTGCGGATTTCAGAACAGCAGATTTGGCTGCTGATTCGGAGTTGGCCAAAGCCCTTTTCGAAATGCCTTTTGTAAAAGGAGTTTTCATCATG
>JBILTS010000148.1:0-4922 GCA_044371405.1 Bacteroidia bacterium | reverse complement strand
TCACCCCCCATTTGTTCCAAATAACCGTGGGCCATCTGGCTACGGCATGAGTTGCCCGTGCACAATACTAAAATTTTCTTTTTCATCAGCAGTTTGGAGATTGATCTGGGTCGAAAGTCTTGAAGAATTTTTTAAATGTCTTCCTAACGCTTTCCCAATTTTCGGCATCGATACAATAACAGGTTTTGGGACCTTCTATTTCCCCTTTAATTAAACCCGCTTCCTTAAGTTCTTTCAAGTGCTGGCTAACGGTACTTTGCGATAAAGGAATTTCTTCCACTACATCACCGCAAACACATTTTTCCCTTTCAGCCAAAACCCTAAGAATGGCCACTCTGGCAGGATGGGCAAGGGCTTTGGCGTATTCAGCTATACGATTGTCGCGCAAGCTGAACTCATCAGATTTGGTAGTTCCCATAAATAATTAATCGCAATATTACGATAGTAAACGCAATATTTCGATTAAATTTTTATTAACAAAAAAGACCGCCTATGCAGCGGTCTTTTTAAATTCATTCGTTGTAAGATTAAGAATCCCTTCTTGGGCCACGGTCATCGCGGTTTTCACGACGTGGACCGCGGTCTCCGCCACCTTCGCGACGCTCACGCGGTGCGGGCTCCACATAACCCTCGGGCTTGGGAAGCAACACCTTGCGGCTCAGGCGGAATTTACCGGTTTTCTTGTCGATCTCTGTGAGTTTAACATCAATCTTGTCGCCTTCCTTAAGCACGCCTTCCATGCTTCCGAGACGTTCCCATGTAATTTCACTGATGTGCAACAGGCCGTCTTTGCCAGGCATAAACTCAACGAAGGCACCGAAGTCCATGATATTTTTCACGGTTCCGTGGTAGGTTTCACCCACCTCAGGAACAGCCACGATAGCCCTTACCATGCCACTGGCAATGCGCATGGCCTCGCCATTGCTGCTGAATATTTCAACAAATCCTTTACCGTCACGCTCTTCAATCGCCACTTTGGCGCCGGATTTTGCCTGAATATCTTGCACAACCTTACCACCCGGACCGATTACGGCACCGATGTATTCTTTTTCAATCTCAATCACCTCCACACGTGGTGCGTGGGGTTTCATGTCAGCGCGAGGAGCTGTAATGGCTTTGCTCATTTCTCCCAGAATATGCAACCTGCCTTCACGGGCCTGCTGCAGGGCCTGGTATACCATGTCCCACTTCAAACCGTTGATTTTAATATCCATCTGGCAAGCAGTAATGCCTTCTGTGGTTCCCACTACTTTGAAATCCATGTCACCCAGGTGATCTTCATCGCCCAGAATGTCGCTAAGAATGGCATACTTATCTGATCCTTCCTTACTGATCAAACCCATGGCAATACCACTTACTGCCTTTTTAATGGGAATACCGGCATCCATCAGCGCCATGGAACCGGCACATACGGTGGCCATAGAACTTGAACCATTACTTTCCAAAATATCGCTCACAATACGCAGAACATAAGGGACATCATTGGGTACCATCTTCTTAATACCACGCAGGGCCAGATTTCCGTGACCGATTTCACGGCGTCCGGGACCTCTGTTGGGGCGCACCTCACCTGTACTGAAGCCGGGGAAGTTGTAATGCAACATGAAACGGCTGTAGCCATAAAGCATGGGTGCATCCAGCAGTTGCTCATCCATCTTGCTTCCCAGGGTTACGCTGGTCAGCGACTGGGTTTCACCGCGCGTAAACACGGAGCTTCCGTGTGCTGCAGGCAAATAATCCACTTCACAAAGTATGGGGCGAATCTGGGTAGAGCTTCTGCCATCCAGGCGGCGGCCGGTTTCCAGAATCATATCGCGCATAACATGGTATTCGGCCTCGTGGAAATACTTTTTAACCAGACTCTTTTTCAGGTCGGCATCTTCTACACCCTCAAAGCGGGTAAGGTACTGATCAAGGATAGCACGGAATGCTTCGTGGCGCTCGCTTTTTGCACTGCCGCTTTCGGCCACTTTGCGCAGCTCAGGGCTGCAATCGGCGATAACCTGTTTGCGCAGCTCCTCATCGTTGGTCTCGTGATTGTACTCGCGGGCTGCCTTGCGGCCTCCCATCATTTCCACAAACTTGATTTGCTCGGCGCATTGACGCTTGATGGCTTCATGTCCAAATTTCAGGGCTTCCAGGAAGTCTGCTTCAGAAACCTCATCCATTTCACCTTCCACCATGTTGATGTCGTGGGCAGTACCACCAACCAGCATATCAATGTCGGATTTCTCCAGCTCTTCTTTGGTGGGGTTGATGACAAATTTGCCGTCAATGCGACCTACCCGCACTTCGCTGATAGGGCCCAGGAAAGGGATATCTGTGAGCATCAAGGCAGTACTGGCCGCCAATCCTACATAGGTGTCAGGCAGGATGTTTTCATCAGAGCTGATGAGAAACAAATTCACCTGGGTATCACCGTGGTAATCTTCAGGAAACAGGGGACGCAGACAACGGTCTACCAGACGTGAAATCAGCACCTCATAATCGGTAAGCTTAGCTTCACGGCGGTGAAAGCTTCCGGGGATACGACCTACAGCAGCAAACTTTTCCTGGTAATCAACACTCAGGGGTAGAAAATCGATGCCTTCACGGGCATCATAGTTACTTACTACGGTGGCCAGAATCATGGTTTTGCCTACCTTTAGTACGCAGCTACCATGGGCTTGGCGAGCCAGACGACCGGTTTCTATTTCGATGATTTTTCCATCGCCGGTGTCGAATTGGGTTTTTTGTATGTTTAGCATAAATTTATTTACGTAAAAAGCCCCGGTACGCCGGAAGGCGTGCGGGGCTTTTCTTATTAAGGGGTCAAAGGAGACGAGGCAGGAGAATTACTTCCTGATGCCCAGTTCCTTGATGAGTGCGCGGTACTTGAAAATATCTTTCTTCGCCAGATAGTTGAGCAAACTGCGACGCTTACCTACCAGTGCAATCAATGAACGCTCCGCGCTTTTGTCTTTGCGCTGCTGCTTCAAATGGCTGCTGATGTAGTTGATACGCTCGGTAAACATGGCAACCTGTGCTTCTGTGCTGCCGGTGTTCTTTTCGTTACCGCCAAACTTAGCAAAGATTTCTTTTTTCTGTTGAGTTGTCAGATGCATGTGTTCGTAAAATGGGCTGCAAAAATAATGCTTTTTTCGTAATATCCCGCACTGCGGGTATATTTTTTTGCGCAATTTGACAACTTTGATAAAGTTGCCAAATTTCTATGCCCGCTATTATTCAAAATAATTGCGGGTATAGAAACCGCCTTTGCGCAGGTAATCTTCTTTTTTCATTAGGTGCAAATCGCTCTGCATCATGTCTTTAACCAGGTCATCCAGGTTATGCCTGGGTGTCCAGCCCAGCTTTTCACGTGCCTTGGTGGCATCGCCCAATAGCAAATCCACTTCTGTGGGTCTGAAATAGCGGGGATCTACCGCCACCAGTTCTTTTCCTGGCTTAAGGTTGGTGGTATCCAGTCCGCAGGCAGCTGCTTTTTGTTCATCGACAAAACCCAGTACCCCTTTTTCTTCAACACCAGAGCCGTGAAACTCAATACCCAGCCCCACCTCGCTAAATGCCTTGCGCACAAAATCGCGGATTTCTGTGGTATGGCCGGTAGCAATAACAAAATCTTCGGGATTGTCTTGCTGGAGAATAAGATACATGGCCTCCACATAATCTTTGGCATGACCCCAGTCACGCTTACTATTCAGGTTGCCCAGATATAGTTTTTCCTGCAAACCCAGCGCAATTCTGGAGGCCGCCCGGGTGATCTTACGGGTTACAAACGTTTCGCCACGAATGGGGCTTTCGTGGTTAAACAAAATGCCATTACAGGCATACATTTTATAGGCCTCACGGTAATTTACCGTAATCCAGTAGGCATACATCTTGGCAACCGCATACGGACTGCGCGGATAAAACGGTGTGGTTTCACTTTGTGGCACTGCCTGCACCAAACCATATAACTCCGAGGTACTTGCCTGATATATGCGGGTTTTGTTGGTCAAACCTAAAATCCTGACCGCTTCCAGAATACGCAATGTTCCCAAAGCATCGCTGTTGGCTGTGTATTCGGGAGTTTCAAAACTCACCTGCACATGGCTTTGGGCCGCCAAATTGTAGATTTCATCGGGCTGAACTTCCTGTATGATGCGAATCAGGTTGGTTGAGTCTGTTAAATCACCATAATGCAGGTGCATTTTGGCCCCGGGTATGTGTGGATCTTCGTAGATATGGTCAATGCGGTCGGTGTTGAACAGCGAGCTTCTGCGTTTGATGCCGTGTACCACGTAGCCTTTTTTCAGCAAAAATTCCGCCAGGTAGGCACCGTCTTGTCCGGTGATTCCGGTAATGAGTGCAGTTTTCATGCCCCGCAAAAATACAACATGAGGGTGGATATTGGTTTTTTCAGCATAGAAAACGTTGGGAACTATCAAGAAGGGGTAGGTGCAATATGTTATCTCAGGCCCTGTGAAATAATATTGCGTTTATATGACATTGCTAAATCGTTACAAAACAATCGTTTGTTGTTTAAACAATTTTCAAGCGTGCTTTTCTGGTATCTAATTGACACTAAATCGCGATATATTGCTATTGAGAAAAAGCTCGAGGATGAATTACTACCCCAAAAAGAAAGGCCTACTGTGGGCCTTATTGTTTGCTGCTGCATTCAATATTAAGTCACAGACCCGCACCGTCGGATTAACACAATACCAGGAAAAGGGACACCAGAAAGGTTATTATTTGTTATCACCCCTAATAGACCAGGATAATAATTCTTATTTGCTGGACGATTGCGGAAGGGTAGTTAAAACTTGGCAGGGAAATGGTATGCCAGGGGCTGCCTGCATACTGGGTCATGATGGTAGTCTAATCAGAACGGTCGCCATTGACAACCCATTTATGGCTGCCGGATGTGGTGGTGCCATTGA
>JBILTS010000147.1:0-4924 GCA_044371405.1 Bacteroidia bacterium | reverse complement strand
CAGGAACCCAAACCTCATTATCAACCTCGGGCGAATCTGCTTCTGTTCTGCCCACAAAATGGTCGCCCTCGAGTCTATCAAAAAGCACCTTCAGGGTTTTTCCCATTTTGGCAGCATTTTTTTCCTCACTAATGCCCATTTGAAGCTCCATAACTGTAGCAGCCCTTTTTTCCTTCAATGCTGCCGGTATATCATCATCCAGCGTGTATGCATGGGTATTTTCTTCATGAGAATATGTAAATACCCCAAGTCTGTCAAATCGCTGCTGCTGAACAAATTCGCATAACTCATCAAACTCTTCATCCGTTTCTCCCGGATGCCCTAGCAAAAGTGTTGTACGTATGGCAAGTCCGGGTATATCTGACCGAAGCTTATATAACAGATCCTCGGTTCGTTTTCGGGTAATCCCCCTTCTCATTACTTTCAGCATTTTATCGGTAACATGCTGCACCGGGATATCAAGATACTTGCAAATATTGGATCTTTCCGCCATAACAGGTATCACATCCATGGGAAACTGTGATGGAAAAGCATAATGCAGACGAATCCATTCCAGACCTTCAATATCGCTGATATGCTTCATCAAATCAGCCAATTTCCTGTCACCATATAAGTCTAGGCCATAATAAGTCGAATCCTGTGCAATCAGCATTATTTCTTTGGTGCCATTTCGAACCAACCCTTTAACTTCTGAAACAAGCTGCTCAATGGGCTTACTCACATGGTTTCCGCGCATAAGCGGAATAGCACAAAATGAGCAGGGTCTGTTGCAACCCTCACTTATCTTCACATAGGCATAATGCCTAGGGGTTGTTGAAAGCCGCTCTCCTATTAATTCATGACGATAATCAGCCCCCACACTTTTCAGCAAAGCCGGAAGTTCCAGGGTTCCGAACCATGCATCCACCTCGGGTATCTCTTCTTTTAATTCATCCTTGTACCTATGAGATAAGCAACCCGTAACTATCAGTTTTTCGAGATTACCTTCTGCCTTCTCATGTGCATAGCGAAGTATGGTATCGATACTTTCCTGTTTGGCATTTTCGATAAAGCCACATGTATTGATGATCACAATGTCAGCGTTATTGTTTTCCGACTCATGGGTAACCGCAAAATCACCGGCCTTCAATTGTCCCATCATTACCTCAGAGTCAACAATATTTTTGCTGCATCCAAGGGTAATAACATTTACTTTAGGTTGTTTATGGCTGCGGGTTTTCATGATTGAAATAGAGATTGCACAAACAGTTTCTTATCAAAAAGTTTCAGATCTTCTGCCTTTTCGCCAAGGCCAATATATTTTACCGGGATATTGAATTGCTCACTTACACCAATTACCACACCGCCGCGTGCAGTTCCATCTAGCTTGGTTACAGCCAGTGTATTTACCTGGGTGGCTGCTGTAAAATTGCGGGCCTGTTCATAAGCATTCTGTCCGGTGGTTGCATCAATAACCAGCACAATTTCTTGAGGCGCTTCGGGTTGAAACTTTTGTATCACCCGTTTCATCTTTGCCAGTTCATTCATCAGACTTACTTTATTGTGCAATCTACCCGCCGTGTCAATGATTACCACATCGGCACCGGAATCTACACCATATTTAACCGCATCGAAAGCAACGGATGACGGATCCGTGTTCATACCGTGACTGATGATTTCTGCACCGGTTCTGTCCTTCCAAATTCCAAGCTGATCCACAGCGGCAGCACGGAAGGTGTCACCCGCTCCCAACACTACTTTTTTACCCATGGATGCATATTGCCAGGCCATTTTTCCGATTGTAGTGGTTTTACCAACACCATTAACGCCAACAACCAATACTATATAGGGTTTGGGTGCATCCGACAATAAAAAATCGGGTTGAACAGGTTCACATATGTCGGGCATTAATGCCGCAATTACCTCAGCAATTCGTTCGTTTAGCTCATTACTGCCTAGAAATTTCTGCTTGGCTATATTTTGATTCAGGGCATCAATAATCTTTACCGTTGTTTCTATGCCAACATCTGATGTGATTAAAATCTCTTCCAGCTCATCCAGAAAATCCTCGTCGAGTGCAGATTTACCGGCAAACGCCCTTCCGATACGTGAAAAAAAATGCTCCTTTTTCTGACTAAAAACTTCGCGTGTTTCCTTCTTATCCTCTTCCGGATCCTTCTTCTTTGAAAAAATATTGAAAATAGACATTACAAAATAAAAAGAGCCCCTTTAGAGGAGCTCAAATTTAAGTGAAAACAATGTATTAAGATTTACTGAAAAAATCTTTAACACCATCCTGGTGAATGATTTCTTCTTTGAAGGTATAATGACCGGATTTGGGTGATTTAACCGCCTTGATTACTTTAACGTATTCGTTTCCGCCTTCTTTTTTCAGGGTTGCTACAACTTTCTTTGCCATTATTTAATCTCCTTGTGTACTGTCATTTTTCTGAGGTATGGGTTATATTTTTTCAACTCAATACGCTCAGGTGTATTTTTTTTGTTTTTGGTAGTAATGTAGCGACTCATACCGGCTACTCCTGTACCTTTATGTTCTGTGCATTCAAGAATCACCTGAATACGATTACCTTTTTTAGCCATGGCTTAAATCTTTCCTTTCTTAAACAGGTTATTGATACAGGCAGAAATGCCTTTTTTATCGATGGTCTTCATGGTGCTGGCTGCAACTTTCAGGGTAATCCACTCGCCTGTTTCGGGAATGAAAAACTTCTTGGTTTGCAGGTTGGGATAGAAACGACGCTTCGTTTTCTTGTTTGAATGCGAAACATTGTTGCCCTTCAGAGCCTTTTTGCCGGTTAAATCACAAACGCGAGACATAGTTTTTGGGGCTGCAAAGATAGTGAAATAAATTAATTAATGAAAATGTTGCTCCTTTTTTTCTGGAAAAAGAACAAAAAACAGGGCTACAATAAAAATAGCCACCCCCGATTGTCTTTCCAGGTAGCTTTCAAACATCATAGAAACCATGAGAGCTGTTAATACGGAAAGGCCAGTAAAATTTTGTTTTAATATGAAAGAACAGAACAACATAATGAGCATGGCAAAAAATAATATTACAGTAATAACACCTGATTGCATTCCAAGCTGCAGAAATTGATTGTGCGGCTGTATTCTGTCTGTAACATGCAAATAGCTCTTTTTTCGTTCAAAACCCTGTTGTAATGCGTTTTCAACACCTGAAAACCCCACACCTATCAAGGGATTCTCTTTGATTACTTCAATGGCTATTTTCCATGATTCCCAGCGTCTTCCAAAGCTTTTATCACTCAGATTTTCATTTTTACTCACCGCTGTCAGATCTTCAACGGTGTTAATCATTCTGTTTCTAAGCGATGGCACACACAACACCAGCAGCAAGGGCAATAGCAGAAGCCACCATTTACCTTTCCCCTTTAACCATATCGGCAATTGAATTACCGAAAACATAAATGGAACGCCAACCCAAAAAGCCATGATTCCTGTTCGGGCCGACAATATGTGTAATGAAATCAGGTTCACAGACAGTGATAAAAGCATCATAACTCTTTGCCAACCATGGTTTGTGAGATGTGAAAATGATAATTGCAATAAGCAGACAACTGCCATTATAAGACTGAATTCTATGTGATAAACTGAGGAAAATAAGGGCAATGGCTTGCTTTCTAATACCTTCTGATTTAAAAACCGATAGTGAGCAAAATAATTAATTACCGATGCACCACCAATCCAGGTATGAAAAAGTCCGGCAAATAGAATTGGATACACAACGAAGTCGCGGGAAAATTGAGGTTTAACCAACCAGATCAGCGGTAAAAACAACAACGGCAATCTAAGCAATGTCTTGCGAATGGCTTCCTGATCATATCCCAATGAAAACTGAACCATAAACTGCCAAATACACCAGCCAAGCGCAAACAATACCAAGTTTTTATTTTCGTATAAATAATGCCTCTTGTATTGAAGCAGTAAACACAGAAAAAACAAAATCATAGATATTGATGACAAAGCCGGTGCAAAGTGCAGGGCACAAAGTGAAAAAGCCGCAGAAAATCCTGCGGCCTTCGTTATTTTATCACTTGAAATGGCTTGTATCAAACGGATTTTGCAAAGTTAAGGTGCAGCATACTTGATTTTAACGGATGCAATATTTCCGTTTAACCCTATTTTGTCTGCTACGGCAGGTGTCATGATTAATCCTGATCCTTCATACTGACGGGGTGTATAGTTATCTACCACCTTGCAATAAGCCATCCGACCGGATTGAGGGTTAAGCACCACGATAATATTCCCTTTCGGCAGGGTAGGATGCATCACATGGGTGCGTGTATCCTCCATTTTCTGACTGATGACTTTAGCCATGGCTACCTCTTCTTTTTCAGTCACAAAATCATTGTTTACCATTGCGGTTTTTTCAGGCATACCAGGATTCACCTCCACCGCAGTCCTGGGGCCCGGAGGCAAGGGTTTCTTGGCAACAGTGTCTTTGGGTTTAGGAGTATTGCTATTTAATGGCTTTTGATCGGCGACGACAGCATTTTCGTGCAATTCCACTGGTTTTTGAGTCGCAGGTACTTTTATTTTCTGACCAATCTTTAACTGACTGCCGGATAACCCGTTTATCTTCTTGATGTTGTCAACGGTGGTTGCATAGCGTGCTGCAATCTTATTCAGCGTTTCACCTTTGGCTACCTGATGCTCCTGGTAAGCGTCTTTGTAAAGCTCATTACGTTTTTCTGACTTTAACGGTATACGAATGCTCTCTCCAACCTTGATGACAGTTTTATTGTCATTGGCTTTTTGAATTTCATCAACGCTAACATTGAATTTTTTTGAAATTTTGAAATAGTTGTCACCTTTAGCCACTTTATAGGATGTGAACGACTGTTCCTGCTGGGCGAAAATCTCGCAGCAGCAAAGGAATAAAGCAACAAATGTCAACGTTTTC
>JBILTS010000146.1:0-4941 GCA_044371405.1 Bacteroidia bacterium | reverse complement strand
ATTTCCAGTTTATCAAAAATATTATATACATTTCTGTTATGAAGCTCCGGCTCAAGTTTTTGTTTAAGTTGTAGCGTGATGTCTGCATCCTCCACCGCATATTCTTTCACCTTCTCCACATCCACCACCGCCATGCTAAGTTGAGCTGCACCTTTTTTGCCAATCAGTGTTTCTATGCTGATGGGTTTGTAGTGCAGATAGCTCTCGGCCAGCAGATCCATATTGTGTCGCATGTCGGGCTCGATAAGGTAATGGGCCAACATGGTATCGAAGCAGGGCCCGGCAACATCAATTCCATATCGTTTCAGCACAGAGACATCGTATTTCAGGTTTTGCGCCACCTTGAGGTTATTTCCGGTAAATAATTCACGGAATCGGCCAAAAAGTGTTTTGGCGGCTTCGAATTCTCTTGGAAATGGTATGTAATAGCCCTCATTCGGCTTGCAGCTAAGCGCCAGCCCCACAATATCCGCGTCAAATGCCACCAGCCCGGTGGTTTCGGTGTCGAAACAAAATTCTTTGGCCTGCTTCATGGCGGTAATGGCTTCCTCTATCAATGCGTCGGTATTACACAGCACATATCGGTGTTTCACATCCTGCAAAGTTTTGTATTCCCTAACGGGCTCAGGTGCAGACACTTCGGGTAAATCAAACAAGCTGGCCTGCATTCGGTTATTGCCGGAAGGCGCCGCGGCGGGGGCTCCATTGTCGCCAAACACCCTTTTCATCATGGTGCGAAACTCCAGCTCCTGAAACACTTCCTTCAGTTTCTCTTCGTCCGGGGATTTCAATATCAATTCATCCGGATGCAAATCCACAGGAACAGCAGTGTTGATGGTGGCCAGGCGTTTGCTCATGAGGGCTTGTTCGCGGTTGTTTTCAAACTTCTCCCTCATGGCTCCTTTTAGCTGGTCTGTGTTGGCCAGGATGTTTTCTATGTTTCCATACTCCTGAATGAGCTTCTTGGCGGTCTTTTCGCCCACGCCGGGCACGCCGGGGATGTTGTCGACGGCATCACCCCAAAGACCGAGGATATCAATAACCTGATCAACCCTTTCCACTTCCCACTTTTTCAATACTTCAGGCACACCCAGCACTTCATCCGGATTGCCCATGCGCCCGGGTTTGTAGATGAAAACGTGGTCGCGCACCAGCTGCCCGAAATCTTTATCGGGGGTCATCATAAACACATCAAAATCCAGTTCGGCGGCCTGCAGGGCAAAAGTGCCGATGATGTCATCTGCCTCAAACCCATCGTGGGTTATCACGGGAATATTAAAACCCTCAATGATCCGCTGTATGTAGGGTAAACTGCGCCGCAGGTCTTCGGGCATTTCCTCTCTGTGGGCTTTGTATTTTTCGTACTCAATATGCCGGTCTGTGGGTTTATCGGTATCAAAAACAACGGCGATGTGGGTGGGTTTTTGCTTGTTTAGCACATCCAGCAAGGTATTGGTGAAACCAAACATAGCACTGGCATTTAGCCCTGTGCTGGTAATGCGCGGGTTCTGGTTAAAGGCAAAAAAGGCCCGGTAGACCAGGGCCATGCCATCTAAGAGAAAAAGTTTCTTTTCAGCCATTTAAATTGGAAGGGTAAAGATAATAAAGAAAAGGGCTCGCGGGTAAACTTTTTAGGGTTGTGGCGCTGTATACACACGAATCCAATCTACCTCAAGTGCCACCGGCAGGCGGCTATTGTCGATGTGTTGCAGATAACGATGGTCCACAGCGTTATTCACAACCAGGTACATGGGCTCCTGATAGAACTGCCGCATCCATATGTTCATGCGTATGCTGCGCACGGGGACCCCATCGGTATAAAACACAACCCTATCAGGAGTCCACAGACAAGCGTATATGTGAAATGCGGTGTCGGTGTCCGGGGTCAGGGTCACCGCCTTCATCAGGAGTGTCTTTGTGCGGGTTTCAATTTTACCAAAGTGCAGGGTCATGGTTTGCCGGTGAATGGTTTTGCCGGTGTGTTTTCCATACATCTCGAAGATATCAATTTCTGGGGGCCAGTTGTTTTTGCCGGTGAGCCAAAATGCAGGCCAAGTGGCCGGACCCGAGGGGTTTTTGCTTCGAATGGCAAAAAAGCCATATTGGAAGTTGCGGGAGTTGGCTGTGTTGATGAGCCCAGTGCCATAAGGAATGGTTATGCCGGTGTCGCCCGAAGGAAACTTTTTGGGAGCAAAGCGATTTTGTAAAATCAGTGTTCCGTTTTTCACAAACACTTCACTGTCGCCATAATATTGATGAGGTTGCTGCCCATGGTAGCGCCCCCAGGGCTGGCCTAATTGCCAAATATTTGTGTTCAGCGAATCAAATTCATCGGAAAATGCAAGCATATAACCCTGTGCTTCTTCCGGCAATTGCAGGATTTGTGTGTTTTTATTTGCCTGCCGGTAATGCCCGTTTCCGGGTGTGTTGGCCATATCCCAGCCCCGTTTCAAAAGCAGTCCTAATTTACCCCTGTTATATCCCTTTCGGGTGCTGTCATGTTTGTTTTGGGCCTGAAGGACCAAAACCATGGAAATACAAAGCAGAAAAACAGCAAGCCGCATGCTTTCACAAAGATAGCCCAATGTGGCACTTATTGGGTTACCTTTGAAGGGAATATCAATATGTCGTTTAAAGCGGGTTTTGTAAGTATTATTGGGATGCCCAATGCGGGTAAAAGCACATTGTATAATGCTTTAATGGGTGATAAACTGGCCATCGTTAATCCCAAGGCCCAAACAACACGGCACCGCATTCTGGGTATTAAAACCGGAGAAAACGCACAGGTTATTTATTCAGACACACCGGGTATTCTGCGCAAGGCCAGCTATAAAATGCACGAAAAAATGATGGCTGTAGTGCACGAGTCGCTGGATGACAGTGATGTGCTGGTGTTGCTATTGGATGTGCGTGCCACCGAGATTCCGGAAGAACTGCTGCGGAAGTTTGAAAAATCCAGTGCCAAAAAGATTGTTGCCATTAACAAAATTGATTCGGTTAAGCAGGATCAGCTGGAAGCGGTGATGGTAAAGGTGGCCGACACCTACAAGGCAGATGCTTTTATACTGGTTTCTGCCCTCAATAATTTTCAGCTGGACAAACTCGAGTCGGTAGTCATTTCTTACCTGCCGGAGCATCCTGCCTATTTTCCCGAAGACCAGATTACCGATCGCTCTGAGCGTTTTTTTGTGAATGAAATCATTCGCAATCATGCCCTCAAACTTTATGAAGATGAGGTTCCATATAGTCTGGAGGTTACCACCCTATTTTTCAAGGAAGAGGATAAAATCATCCGCCTATCCTGCGAGCTTGTGGTGGAGCGCGATAGTCAGAAAAGAATCATTATTGGAAACAAAGGCGAGGCCATAAAGCGCTTGGGAACCAATGCTAGAAAGGATTTGGAAGCTTTTTTTGGCAAACATATCTTTGTTGAATTGTTTGTTAAGGTGCGTGAAGACTGGCGCAATAGCAAAAACATGCTGAAACAGTTCGGATACGACACTGATTGATTGGGGTCGCAACCCAATAGCGTGTTTATTAGTCAGGAACGCCAATTTCCTGTATCTTTGCAGCATCGTTCTATGATTTCAAGGAGGTTGGTAAGAATTAAAGCGCTGCAGGCATTGTACGCAGCCGAACAGGCGGGTGAAACAGCCCGGGCACAATGCAGACAAGGATTAAAAACTTCCATATTGGCCACATACGATGTGTATGTGTTTCTCCTTGAGCTTCCCCATTACCTAAACGAATACCTGCTTAGCGAGCAGGCACTGGAAGCAAGTAAATATTATCCTGACAAGGAAAAAATCAGGCGGCTGGGTTTGCTTAATAATAATTTACTGGCCAAAACCATTTATGATAAAACCCTCGGCTATAAGCGCCGTTACTTTACCGCCGATTGGAACGAATTAGGAGAAACATTCCCGGCAATTACAGCTTGGCTCTATGAACAGGATTTTACCCGCGACTACTATGTGTTTGACAAACCGGACGCGGGGCAGCAGCAAGCGTTCCTTCAGGAATTTTATCTGCACCTGCTAGGAACTTGTGAACCATTTTACCTAATGATGCAGGAAGCTTATGGCGCATGGGATGACGACGAAACAACCGTGGCCCGCGAATTGGAAAAAACCTTTGATGCTGCACCTGACAAAATAGCCCTTGCCACTCCTTATACCGCCGAGGATGACGAGATGAAAATGGCACTGAATCTCTATGACCTTGTGATTTTGAATGGCAACACCTATGAAACCTATGTAAGTGGAGTAACTGATAATTGGGATCCCGGCAGAATTGCTTTGCTGGATTTACTGTGTATCAAGTTGGCTCTGGCAGAGTTTATCTCGTTTCCGCATATTCCGCTCAAGGTCAGCATCAATGAATATCTTGACATTGTGCAGGATTACAGCACCCCTAACAGCGGACGGTTTTTAAATGGTGTGTTGGATAAGCTGCGTATTTCCCTGACAGATAACGGAACCATTGCAAAGTCGGGCCGTGGCCTCAGGGACAAATAATCCTGAAAAAACGAGGCCTGCCTTCCAAATCATAATCTTTGTATATTTGCATTATGCATCATCGTTTACCTTTTCTTGTTGCGTTGCTGGCTCTGGGTTTTTTTGCCGGCTGTGGCGGTGGAAATTCTGAATTATCTGCCGATAAAATTGAAAACGAGGCCACCGCAGAAAACCCAAAACCGGAAAACACCGGACCCAAGGGCACCCCTGTGTTCGAGGATACACTCTACAATTTCAAAAAAGTAACTTCGGGCATGCAGGTGCAGCACCGCTACAAGTTTAAAAACACAGGCAAGGGCGATTTGCTGATACGAAACTGCCAGGCCGCATGCGGATGCACAACCCCGGGATGGACAAAAGAAGTAATAAAACCCGGTGGCGAAGGATTTGTGGATGCCACATTTAATACCACAGGCAGGGGTTC
>JBILTS010000040.1:0-16288 GCA_044371405.1 Bacteroidia bacterium | reverse complement strand
GCAAACTTATTGTCTTCAGAGGTCACATCCTGGCGATTTTTGAGCCGCTTGAAAACATCACCCAGCGTAGGAATGGGCTCATTGGGTTTGGGAAAACCATAGTTGGTCCAAAAATCATTGTTTATGGCCATATTCCCCGAAACGAATACCAGGCGAGTGGTAGACATGAGTGCGATGGGGCCTCCGTTGGGATTTAACAAAGCCAGCTCACCTGCACTTTGTTCAATGGGATCGTCGTATAAGCTGAATTCACATGTGGCCGTAAACATCACCGGCATCTTCCACCGGTTGTTCCATGCTTTAATCATTGGAACATCCAGAATTGCCTCTTGGGCCCAGCCTGCCGGACCACCATGTCCCTGATAGTTCATAAAAAGACAACCTTCTTGCATGGTGCGGTTAATGGCATTATTCACATCGGGGTACTTCTCTGTATTGCCGGTAGAAACTTGTGTGAAAGCATCTGCATAAAGCTTGTTAACTGACAAATAAGGATGTATTGTATCTATGTATTGGGCATATCGCTCGCTTTCACCTGTAAAAACGGTCTCCCATGAGATATCTACATCGTCTGTAACGTATGTTAATTGAGTGCGCCAGTCACCCAAACTGTTTGGAGCATCATATCGCTCCAGTTTGCTCACCATTCCTTCTGCTTCGCCAGCTGTTCTGCAAGGAATACGACCTACCGAAACCCATAACTGATTTTTACCTCTTGCGGGATCGCCTGCCAATGAATCCAGGTAACCGTAAAAATCGTCAAGGCAGAAAGTAACACCTTTATTTGGGGCATCATATTGATAGGTGGGTATGAAGTTGGTGTTTCCCTTCACCCTGTCTTTCATGTCGTAACTGGCAGCACCCATCAGCAATACATATTTCAAGGTCTTACCGGCATTTAGTGATTTCAGATAAGTACAACGCACAAAATCACGAATCGCCACCATATCCTTTTGCGATGTGCTGAATTGTTTGTAAATATCCTCAATATCTACTACCTGGGTTACATATCCCTGGTTTTTTGTTCGAATATTAGCCAGTCGTTTTGCAGCATCGAGAAAATTCCGATGAGTAATGATGAGCATTTCAGGCGGGTTACTCTGAACTATGTCGGGACCGGTAATGAGGCCTAATAATTCAGGTTTAGGAATATTGACTGGTTCGAAAGCCACAAAAACCTTTTTTGTTTGACCTGATGCAGACAAGGCCTTCTTATAACTGCCTTGTTGAACCACATCCAGTGCCAACGGCAAAAATGGATCACTCACATTCCAAACCGCAATCGGTTTGCTAATCACATCGGTTGTAACCCGAATTTCAGCCATTGAATTATCCTTAAAATCACGGCTTCTTATTACGATAGGACCTTGCGAAGTATTGATGGGCATTTTGCCGGTTACTTCCATGAAGTTGATCCAGCCGCTGCTTTTCACATTCGGGCGATTAAGGGTGAACTGCGCCTGTACGCTCTTTGATGGTGCCGTTAACTTAAAAAACCTTTCCTGTATGTCGAACGCAACATATTCAGTATTTATTGGAGAGTAGGTAAATACACCCGATAGCCCATTAACATTGTAGTTGATACTACCAGAACCATCCTGCATGCCGCCGGCTACGGAAATTTTTACGTTTACAGAATCCTCTGCCGCGGATGGCAATTTTAAATCTATATTGCGGGTTAAACTTTCGTTTCCTAATTTTTCACCAAGCCAGGTTCTGCCCATATGTATGGGGTTTTCCAGGTCTTTTTCATAAAACAGCATCCATTCGGTTTTATCAATAGTTATGTCAGGTGTTCCCTGCACATTTACAGATGAAATTCGTTTGCCCGGTTTATTGCCGAAACCGACGTATAAATAGGTGAAATCATCATAAAAATGGACATTGTGCCGCCATTGTCCCGAGGAATAATTCCAGGTGTGCGGTGAAGATGCATAAAACAACATGTAATCGCTACCATCGAATACGCCATCATTTTCACCTTCCACAAAAACAGGTATTTCGCGGGTTCCGTGAAATGAATTGCGGCTAAATTCCGGCAACATGGCACCCTGATGTGTGAATACAGCTATTTTTCGGGCGTCCTTACCGTCAGGATTTAAACCTGCGTTTTTTAGGTCTGCTGCTGTAATCTTGTATATGCCTTCGTTGCTGACTCTCACCCTAACCCATTCACCGTCACTGAATTTCATTCCCTGTGCAAGCGCAGTAGAATAAAAAAAGAGACACCCCAGCAGTCCTAATATGTTAACTTTTTGAAAGACTTGCATATACAACGCACTCATTAACTGCAAATATCTTAAAATATTGTGCATTGATTTGCATAATTATGTCATTTTTCCACCTTCAAAAAAAAATATTTTGTTGCGTGAAGCGTTTTATCTCTTAAATTTGTCCATTCAGAAACTATGCAAAAAGGATTTTTACGACTTTCCTTTATAGCTGCCACACTTTTTTCGGCAGCTTCAATCAAGGCACAGGACCCCGAACTGACTCAGTTCTATGCCGCTCCGGTATACACCAACCCTGCACTTGCGGGTTCTGCTGTATGTAATTACGGAGCCGCAGGCCGGGTGGCCCTCAACTATCGTAACCAGTGGCCCGGACTGCCTGGAACATTTCGTTCGTTCGCCGCTTCATGGGATCAGCACATTGCCAGTGTAGGTGGTGGCCTTGGTGCCATGGTATTTCATGACGTAGCCGGTTCAGGATTGTTAACCACTACCACAATCAGCGGTGTTTACTCTTACCTCCTACCGCTTAACCGTAACAAATTATTCATGCGCTTTGGACTACAGGGTGCATACTCATTTAAAAGTATCAATTTTGATCGTTTAAAATTCTCTGATCAGATTGTACCTACACAGGGTTTTGTCAATCCCACTGCAGAGCAACGCCCTTCGCAAAATATCGGCTACCCGAATTTTAACGCCGGCTGGATTATGTATTCATCTAAGTTTTATGTTGGCGTTGCGGCACACAATATCATCGAGCCCAACTGGAGTTTTTACCAAAATCCTAACGAGATTTTACCAAGGAGATACACATTGCATACAGGTGCCGTTATTCCTTTGACTAAGTCACGCTTTAGACAAGATGACGCTGCTACTTTCAGCCCAAATGCATTGTTTATGATGCAGCGTAATTTTACACAGTTAAACGTGGGTTTTTATGCCAACAAAGGCCCGCTGGTGAGTGGTTTGTGGTTTAGGCAAACATTTGGAAATTATAAAAATGCTGACGCCATTATGATGTTGATTGGCTTTAGAAAAAATAGATTTAAATTTGGGTATAGTTATGACTTTACAGTGAGCGATGGAAGAAGCGCCATTCCTTCAAGCCATGAAGTAAGCGCTACCATTGACTGGTGCGTGCCTCCCGGCAGTAAACCATTCAAACCTTTAAAGTGTCCTGAATTCTAAACAAAACTAAAAAAACAAGCAAAATGGGCTGAAAAAAATACATTTTCAGCCCATTTTTATTTGGGATATTTAAAAAATCTTTTTATACTTGCGAAATATTTTTCGCCTAAAAGCGTTAAAACAGAAACAAATGAAAATGAATTTCAGGGTAAAAATGCAATGGTTAGCAGCTGCGGCGCTTCCATTATTGTTCACAGGTTGCGTTCCTTCAGAAAGAAGTAAAACTACCGGACAATACTACAACAGTCCCAAATGGGGCGGTTTTGCCAATCCAAAATATCAGGGCCAGGAAACAGGTCCCGGTTTGGTTCTGGTTGAAGGTGGTTCTTTCACCATGGGTTCAACAGAGAATGACCTACGTTACGACAACAACAACGTTGAGAGAACAGCGACTGTAAATTCATTCTATATGGATGAAACTGAAGTAAGCAATCTTGACTACCGCGGTTATGTGTACTGGCTGATGAGAACTTTCATTGACTATCCTGAAGTATACAACCAGGCGTTGCCAGACACCAACTGCTGGAGAAGCAAACTTGGCTACAACGAGCCCTTCGTAGATTACTATTTCCGTCACCCTGCATATAAAGATTATCCTGTAGTAGGTGTAAATTGGCAGCAAGCAACTGATTTTGCGAAATGGAGAACAGACCGGGTAAACGAATACATCATAGACCGTGAATGTATCATGAAGTTTACCATTGCTCAGGATGCTGCAGGCGAGAACAACTTCAATACGCGCACCTATCTGTCGGGCCAGTATGACTTCCTTAAAAAAGGCAAACAGCCATTGAAAGATTACAGCAAGATGAAGCGTAAAGACCGCAAGCGTTACAAAGTAGGAATGGAAGATGGTATCCTCCTCCCCGACTATCGCCTGCCGACAGAAGCAGAATGGGAATTTGCGGCTCAAGCCAATATTGGCAATACCCAGTTTGAAAATGTTGATCAAAAGCGTATTTACTCTTGGGATGATTACACCATTCGTATTAAAGAAGGAAATGAAGCTGATCGTGGTAAAATCCGCATGAACGCTATGCGCGGTAAAGGTGATTTTGGCGGTGTAGCAGGTGGTCCACTTAATGATGCCGGTTTCATCACCACGCCTGTCTATAGTTACTGGCCCAACGCTTATGGTTTGTACAACATGTCTGCAAACGTAAGTGAATGGGTAATGGATGTTTTCCGTCCTCTTTCCATGGAAGATATGGATGCATTCATGCCTTTCCGTGGTAACGTATATAAAACGCTTGTGATGGATCAGTATGGTGCTATTGAGCAAAAAGACAGTCTGGGTCGTTTGCAATTCCGCGATGTGACCGAAGCTGATAACGTAAACCGCCGCAATTACCGCAAGGCAGACAATATTGGCTTCAAAGACGAAGACAATTACAACAACGGTGAAATGATATATGAATATGGTGTAACATCACTGGTAAATAACAAAGCACGTGTATTTAAAGGCGCCAGTTGGAACGACCGTACTTATTGGGCATCTCCCGGTACCCGCCGTTTCCTGGATGAAAAACAAAGTTTGAGTACCCTTGGCTTCCGTTGTGCCATGATCAGGATCGGTTCTCCTGTGGGTAACAGCAAAGAGAAATACAATAAGCTACCCAGCAGCGGTATTGATAAAAAGACCAAGAAAAAGCGTTAATGCTTAATTTAATAGAAAGAAGGCCTCTGCAAAGGGGCCTTTTTTTATGCAAAGTAACCTAACTTTGCGGCAGCAGTCTGCCTTACCGCGCCGGGGAAACCCGGTGAGGAAAGTCCGGGCAACACAGGGCGCCGTACTTCCTAACAGGAAGGCGCAGTGCGGGTAACTTCACTGCGACAGAAAGTGTCACAGAAACTATACCGTCCCGGCCTAGCCGGGATAAGGGTGAAAAAGCGGGGTAAGAGCCCACTCGTCTCGATGCGAATCGGGATTGGGACAAACCTTACGGGTTGAAAGACCAAATAAACCCTGCAACGGGAGCGGCCCGCTCCGGTTCGCTGTTTCGGCAGCGATGGCAGGGAGGGTAGGTCGATGGAGGCCGGCTGTGAAGCAGGTCCCAGATAAATGGTAAGGGTCCTTTTTCGGTAACGAAAAAAGATACAGAACCCGGCTTACAGGACTGCTTTAAAAAAAATTAATCAATCGGGGTTGATTTTAGCCCGCAGATTAGTTAATTTTGCACCCACAATGGTTCGAAAGGGCCTTGTAAAAGCGAGAATAGCTCAGTTGGTAGAGCATCACCTTGCCAAGGTGAGGGTCGCGAGTTCGAGTCTCGTTTCTCGCTCCAGAGAGCCCCGGAAACGGGGCTTTTCTTTTTAGACTCCTTCAATACCAAAACACTCGCGTATATTTGTATCATAAACAGCATGGGCATGAGCACGGAATTTGAGGCCGTAATTGGATTAGAAATACATATTCAACTGCTAACGGGCAGCAAAGCATTTTCGGCAGACAGCACCTCCTACGGCCAAATGCCCAATACGCAAGTTAGCCCAATAAGTTTGGCCCACCCCGGAACTTTACCAAAACACAACAAGCACGCCATCGAACTGGCCATGAAAATGGGGCTGGCACTTCAATGTGACATTACCCGGATTAATAGGTATTCGCGTAAAAATTATTTTTATGCCGATTTGCCCAAAGGTTATCAGATTACCCAGTTCGATACTCCCCTATGCACCGGTGGTTTTGTCAACATCAAACCCAAAAACGCATCCCCAAAAAAGGTTCGACTTATCAGGATTCACATGGAGGAAGACACCGGAAAAAGTATGCATGATCAGGATCTGACCGATTCTTTGATTGACTATAACCGGGCAGGTACACCACTGATTGAGGTGGTTACGGAACCTGATATTCGCACCGGCGATGAAGCATACGCTTTTGTAACCGAAATACGCCGTTTGGTGCGCTACTTAGATATTTGCGACGGCAACATGGAGGAAGGCAGTCTGCGATGCGATGCCAACATTTCCATTCGCCCAAAAGGCAGTGAAACCTTCGGCACCAAAGTGGAAGTTAAAAACATGAATTCCATTAGCAATGTTAAACGGGCCATCGATTTTGAAATAAAAAGACAGACCGATGTAATAAACAGCGGTGGAAAGGTAGTGGGTGAAACACGCGGATTCAACGGACTGAATGGAAATACATTCAGCATGAGGCGCAAAGAACTGGTTAATGATTACCGTTATTTTCCCGAGCCCGATTTACCACCACTTACGCTCACTGAAAAAGACATTGATGGGGTAAAACTCAGCATGCCTGAATTGCCTGAGACCTTGTTCAACCGTTTTCATCAGGAACTTGGCCTTTCTGAATACGACGCATCTGTAATTACAGATGATAAATCTACTGCTTTGTACTTCAATAGATTGATTCAGTGCACATCTAATTTCAAAGCGGCTGCGAATTGGGTGACAGTGGCAATAAAAGGTTATCTAAATGAAAACGCCATAGGTATGGAATCTTTTCAGCTGCAACCCGAAAAAATCGCTGAAATCATTGCTGTTATTGACCAAAATATCATTTCGCACAGCGCTGCAGTGCAGCACCTCTTCCCCGCCATGCTAAAGAACCCTGCGGCATCAGCAGGCGAATTAATTGAAATGCTTAACCTGGCTCAGGATGCAGACACGGACACCATTGAAACCCTTATTGCTGAAACATTATCACGTTTCCCGGAAAAGGTGAAGGAATACAAAAATGGCAAAACGGGACTGCTAGGACTATTTGTGGGCGAAGTAATGAAAGCCAGTAAGGGCAAAGCAGATCCCAGAAAAACCAACGAACAGGTGCGTAAAATGCTGGATGCATGAGCATTTCGTTTTTACAGGCCATTTTTAAAAGACTGCAAACAGGGGGCAATGAAACTGCCTGTGTTATTGAAGACAAATTATATTCATACGAAACATTTGCGAAGCTAACAGGAGCTATTCAGGGTAAAATTCAGCGCACCGGAAGCATGCATATTGGCATTATCACCCAAAATGCCGTGGAAACTTATGCAACCATCATCGCTTCATGGCTTACTGGCAAGGCCTATGTTCCCATCCCAGCCCACTACCCTGCTGTAAGGATTGAAGAGATCATACAATCTGCAGAAATCGGAACTTTGTTTTATGCTGACGAAGACGATGAGATTGCTAATTTGAAATCCAATTTCCCAAAGTTAGATTTCATTAACACTTCCGAATTACCTGAAGCGGAAATTTTCCACGCCTTCCCGGATTCAGAAAAAACAGCATACATATTGTTCACATCAGGTACTACGGGTAAGCCGAAGGGGGTTCCCATCACTTTTGGCAATCTGCAGGCGTTTATGAATGGCTTCGATGCTCTTGGGTATGAGGCAATTGAAACAGACCGTTTTCTGCAAATGTTTGAGCTAACCTTCGACCTGTCGGTTGTTTGTTTTGCCAAACCCCTTTCCTGCGGTGCCAGTTTCCATACCCTACCCGGCGGCATGATTAAAACGCTGGCACTATACCATGTGCTTGAAGAAAACAAAATCACCGTTAGTTTGATGGTGCCTTCTGCGATAGGATTATTGCTGCCATATTTGGAGGATATACACCTGCCCGAATTGCGCATCTCTCAATTCTGCGGTGAAGCACTTAAAAAAGATTTGCTAAAAAAATGGAGAACCTGTGTGCCCAATGCCCGAATAGACAACGTATATGGCCCCACTGAAGCAACGATTTACTGCACAGCTCTAACATGCAAACAAGACAGTATACCCCATCATAATGGAGTTGTAGGTATCGGTAGACCCATGCAGGGAACTTCATTATTACTGATGGATGAACAGGGCTCCGTTATCGGCGACAGTAAAATAGTTGGAGAATTATGTTTAGGAGGCATGCAAATCACGCCGGGCTATTTAAACAACGAAACACAAAACCTGGATAAATTCTTTATAAACAACCACATCCGATATTACAAATCTGGCGACATGGCCTATCGAGACAGGAGCGGAAATTACTTTTATGTGGGAAGAAAGGACGATCAGATAAAAATACAGGGCTACCGGATCGAGTTGGCAGAGCTGGAGATGGCCGCTCAGCGGATTTTGCCGGAAACACAGGCGGTAGCCATTGGCTATCAGGTTGAAGACACATGGTATCTTGCGCTATACATAAGGCAAGTTGTGGTAAATGAAAGTTGGTTGCAAGATTCGCTAAAGACATTGCTGCCGCAATATATGAGGCCTCATCGTATTTTCGGGATTGATGAAATACCCCTGAATGCGAATGGAAAAACAGACCGCAAAGCACTTCGGGTACTTGCAGAAAACCAACATTAACATTCATGGAAATCACATTCCGCAAAGCTGTAGAAACTGATATTAATTTTATCACTGAAGGAATTATCCATGCAGAAATGTCGGGTGGCACAATCCTTCCCTACACAGCCATTTTTGGACTGAGTGAACTTGAAACGAAGTCATTGATTAAAGCGGTGATGGATGAAGAAATTGAAGGGCAAGAATGGCATTTGCCCAATTTTACCATTTTGGAATTGAACGGAGAACCTGCATCCTGCCTCAGCAGCTGGGTTGAAGGCACTACAGGAGCGGGCAGCGGCATGCTAAAGGCCCAGGCCTTGGCTTGGATATTGGGTGAAAAATGGACTGGTGCAAGTCAGAAACTGGCATGTTTAAAAAGCGCACAATTGCCCCGTATTCAACAAGCCCTTCAATTGGAATGTATTTATACCAAAAAGGAATTTCGGGGGCAAAGACTGGCATCTAATCTAATTGAAAATTGCATGAATGTATCTACAACATCCTCAAATAAGCCAAAAATGGCTGAAATCCAGCTGCTGGCCAATAATGAGGTTGCCATGCGTTCATACACAAAATGTGGATTTCTCTTCAGGGCTGAGGCCACTTCACCCGACCCGGAAATTCTAAATTTGTTGGCACACCACACCCGTGTGTCTTTGACTAAAATCTTTTAACATGGAAACTCAAGAAATTCGAAATCAACTCAGCAATATTTTCAATAACGTCTTTCATTGCGGAAACATTGCAATAACCGATGATTTGACGGCAGATATGGTTGAAAAATGGGACTCACTTACCCACCTGACCATGATTTCTGCGGTTGAAACCCATTTTGGAATCCGATTCAAACTAAAGGAACTGACCGGAATGAAAAATACCGGCGATTTGGTTAATTTGATTTTGGAGAAAACGCAGGCAGGTTGAGAAATTCTCGACATAACAGGCCCCTGCTAACCCTTGCGACTTCAATGTTATTGTTGGCGGGGCTGGTTATTGCCTTTAGCCATACTGAATCTGCCAAATGGCTTGCCGGGTATGGATTAAAATTCACCCATGCAGAAAAGGTTTTACAAATCGGCAAAAAAGAGGCAAAAAAAACTGTCCCAAAAAAAATTCAACCTAAAATTGATTCTGTTGTCTTAAAGAAACTGACAATAAAAGACAAGCGCAGTATCGATTCTCTCCACCGCAAAATTGAATTTCTGAATAATACATCTGTTGATGGCAAAACACCGCTGGATGCCTTTTTTGCATCCTTGGAAACCACAGCAGATTCACTGGTTCATATATGGTATTATGGTGATTCGCAAATTGAGGGCGACCGGATAACACAGGACTTGCGCAGCATGCTTCAAAAGTATTTTGGGGGCAGTGGACAAGGTCTGGTGCTTTTCAATGACGTGGCCAGCTATCGCTACCTTAAAACGGATTGCCGCGGTTTTAATAAGTACAATGTATTCAACCACCGTAAAACAAAAGGATTTGGATTTAATGGCATCAAATACCGCATTCTGCCGGGAGATACCATAGCTGCACAAACTTCAATTAAAATTTTACCGGGACTAAAATTCAGTAAGGTATACCTTTTGCATGATAAAAATGAAAAAAGCATGGTGAGGGTTATAGCCGATAAAAAATCAGAAAAAGAAATTGTACTGACCGGCTATAAAACCTTGATTCATGACGGTTGGTGTAAGGAATTAAACCTAAAATACAGCAACAACGGCACCACCTATTTTGGCTACTTACTTGAAGGGCAAAAGGGCATACAGATTGACAACTGCGGTATCAGGGGGCACAGTGGAGACGGATTATTTAACATCGATAATGGGATGCTGCAGAAACAGGCTTCGCTGCTGGGTACTAAACTGATCGTATTTCACTATGGGAACAATGCAATACCTTATCTAAGAAGCGATGCTCATGCCGCCCAGGTTGGCAACGAATTCTATAAACTGTTTGTTAAATTCAAAAAAGCAATGCCGCAAGCCAGTATTTTGGTGGTTAGTGGCGGTGATATGGGGAGAATTGTGGATGAAAATCCTGAACCCTATCCATTTGCGGCATCGCTGGCTGCTGAAATGGAAAAGGCCGCCGTGAAAGCCGGATGTGCTTTTTTTGATATGTATGCCATAATGCAATCCAACGAAGGGATTACCGGTTGGATAAAACAGGGAAAAGCCAGTATCGACGGACATTTAAGCGCATACGGACAGCAATTTTTCGCCCGGTCATTGTATCGCGAAATGATGAATGCCTACCAAATTTACCACCTAAGTCACACCAGAAGCCATTAAAAAACTATTTTCCATACTGCTCTTCACCTGTAGCTGTTTACTAACTGCGCAGGAAGCCCTGCCCACCTGGCCGGAAAACAGGTATACGCCCTACCCTTTCCTTCATACAGAGTTTAACAGTTTGCAGTTCAGCGACAGAAAATGGGCAGAGCCATTTTTCAATAAACTTAGCCGAGCTAAAAACAAACGGGTAAATATCCTGTATATCGGCGATTCGCATGTGCAGGCAGACGATTTTACCGGAGAGCTGCGTTCTCGTTTTCAACTAGCGTATGGCAACGCCGGACGTGGTATGGTTTTCCCTTATTCTACAGCCAGAACTCATGCCGCAGTGGATTATGTGACCTATCATACTGGCCGTTGGCTGAATGCTAAAAATATTGAGGCCATGCCGCAGCTGCCTATCGGAATCAGCGGAGTTACATCCAGAACCTTTGACAGCGATGCCTCATTCCGTTTGAGTTTTAAAGGAACGGTTCAGCCCGAACATACCCGTATCCGGGTTTTTCTGAAAAGAGATGTCCATAGTTTTGATTTTACGCTGCGTTCAGGAAATAGTCAGGTATTTGTAGATGTTTTTGATTCTTCGACGACATCTTCAACTCCCATGGTTGTGGTGGATATGCCTGCGGTGAGCAGTGATTTTGTCTTTACGCTTAAAAAAACAGACACTGCACAGTCTATGTTTGAGATATATGGCATCAGCATAGAAACACCCGATGATCAAGGAGTATTGTTTCACAGCGTGGGAATTAACGGGGCCGGACATTATTCTCTGCTCAGGCAAAACCTGATGAAGGAACAACTTGAGCTGCTGAAACCTAATGCCGTAGTCATTGACGTGGGGGCAAATGATTTTTACCGCGGAAAAATTGATAAGGATATTTTTGGCGGTAATCTTCTGAAAGTTGTCAATATTATACGCAGTGCGAACCCTCAAACCACAATCATTCTGGGCTGTTCACAGGATATTTATCGCGGAGGTTACAGTTTACCGGATTGCATGTTCTTTTCCGATATCATCAGGGAATTTTCGCAACAACATCAATGTCTTTTTTATGACTGGTACTGGGTAGCCGGAGGACGGTATTCTATGTTGCGCTGGAGCCAGAGCGCGTTGGCAAAATGGGATATGGTACACCTCACCCACAGCGGATATGTGCTCAAAGGACAATTAATGGCAGAAAGCTATGAAAGAACTGCCTTTTGGCTAAAACATAATGACACCGCCACAGCATTGTTATATAATGTTGATTCTTTGAGGGCCCCGCTAATTGACACATCGAAAAAAGATGTGGCCGCCACGCAAACACAAATCAGGTATCAGTGGGTTTACCACAGGGTGCTGCGCGGCCAAACCATCTGGTCTGTGGCGGCCTGGTATGGTGTAAGCGCTTATCAAATTAAAAAATGGAACCGGCTAAGAAGCAATTATCTCTGGACAGGTCAAGTACTTAAGATTTATGCACCTATTAAAGTACAGGTGCCGTTAAAACCCGTCAATCCATTGATTACCAATCTCAAAGACACGGCAAAAACAACACAGCCAGACACCACCAAAAAGGTTGTGCCTGCCCCAAAAGTAAACCAACGTCCGCCAGCCACGCGCCCTCAACCCAGACCACAGCCGCAGCCTGCACCACCCAAGGTAGTTTATCACAGGGTAAGAACCGGTGAAACACTGTTTTCCATTTCCCGTAAGTACGGAAGCAGCACTTCTGCTATCATGAAGCTAAATAATATGAGAAGCCATAATCTCAGAGCAGGGCAAACCATTCGTGTTAAATAATGGCATTCAATTCATCGCTGTTTATCGGAGTTTTTGCGGTTTTCTACTGCCTGTATGTTTTGCTGGCGGGCAAACCCTCACGTCGAACAGCATTATTGTTTTTATTTAATACTGCATTCTATTATTTGCTCAGTGGTTTTGGCACAGGAATTTTACTGCTATTGAGTGTGGCTGATTTTTTTCTGGCAAAAGGAATTTTTAGTTCGCAATCAGACAGCAAAAAACGACTTTTCCTTTGGATCAGCATACTGCTGAATATTCTGTTGATATTGACTTTCAGGCACTTCAGCCAATGGTTTGGATTTCGTGAAATTCCATTCTGGCCGGCTACGATTGGTGTTTCTTTTTATGTGTTCCGATCGCTGGGCTATGTGCTGGATGTTTATCATGAAAACATTGAAACACCTGAAAAAAACTGGGTTCGATATTTCACCTACCTGAGCTTCTTCCCACTTATGCTGCAGGGGCCCATTTCCCCAGCCCGAGATTTTTTACCTGAATTACAGAAAGGTTTTTCCACCAAAGATGTGCCATCCGGAGAGGCCTTTTTCTTACTTATATCAGGAATCATCAAGAAATATGCCCTGGCCGCCTACATCACCGCCAATTTTACCGATCGCGTGTTTGGAAGCCCGCACCTGTTTACCGGAATGGAAAATCTTTTCGCTGCAATCGGGCAGGCATTGGTTGTTTTTCTGGACTTCAGCGGCTACACCGACATGACGCTGGGCATGGCATTGCTGTTGGGTTTTAGACTGTCTGAAAATTTTAATTTCCCATATGCCTCCGCCAACATTACCGAATACTGGCGCAGATGGCACATGAGTTTGAGCAAATGGCTGAATGAATACCTATTTTTCCCGCTTTCATTTACGTTAAGGGGCTGGAAAAAATGGGGAACCGTTCTTGCAGTAATGGTTACGTTTATTATTAGCGGATTCTGGCACGGAACATCTCTCAACTACACATTCTGGGGAGCACTTCATGGCTTGGCACTTTCCTGGGATATTGCTTCATCGGGTATTCGCGATAAAATTAAAAAGCATGTACCCAAATGGATTTATCAGCCCCTGTCTGTTGCGCTAACCTTCCTTTTTCTGGCATTGAGCGGTATTTTTTTTCGGCTGGAAGATATGGAAATTGCCACCGGTATGCTGTCGCATATTTTCACCGACAGTGATTGGTCTGTGTTTGGCAACTGGCTGCGCGATTTCGGGGGTGTCTTTGCCGTAATGTTCAGCGTGCTGCTTTGGCAATGGACTGCAGGAAAACGCTACCCCAATCTGCAGCAGATATTCATCCGTGCGGGCTGGTTATTTCATGCCATTTTACTGGTGCTAGCCATTTTTATTGCCTACCAGATTTCAGGCATGGAGCCCATACCGTTTATATACCAGAAATTCTAGTTAGAGTTTGCCGGTTATGGCGTAGGCCAGGTAACCCACCCATTCTTTAATAATGGCATCACAGCGAAACAGCGCTTCACTGCTGGGAATGAAGAAATCAGGAAGAAAATATCCTCGTCCATAATCGCTGATAAAGTGCACGGGATAGGGCCTTACATCTATTCCCGCTTTGGTGAATGTGCCCATGGATCTGCGCATGTGGAAGGATGAAGTAACGAGTAAAATAGGGCCTTCAATGTGCTTTTCTTTCAATATTTTAGCCGTATTTAGTGCATTTTCATGCGTGTTGCGGGATTTACTTTCTTTGATAACTGATGAATCGGGAATCCCATAATTTTTTAGAATTGGCAACACATAATCGGCTTCGGGTTTGGTGCGGCCGGTAACAGAAGATGAACCACCTGAAAGGATGATGCGTTTAATTCTCTTTTGCTGATACAGGTTAACCACGGAATACAGACGATCTGCGGCATCGCTCATCTGCACACGGTTTCGGTGGGCGTCAAATTCGGCGTAGCCACCCAGAATAACGGCTGTTTCCGGGATGCTTGCCTCTTTGCGCGGCTCCAATTCCCAGGCCCGGGTGATTTCATTGACCAATACCTTGTTGGACGCCAAGAATAGGATTAGCAAACTAACAAAAACAAGCTTTTTCCGTCTTTCGGGAAGTTTGGTTACATAGGCCCAAATAAGCAATCCCACGCTCCAGCAAAGGGGACGGATAATTATTACGAGTATTTTAGACAGAAGGAAAAACACACTTCAATTACTATTATTTACGGCAGAATTACAAATAAAAAATAAAAAAAGCGGCTTTGCAGCCGCTTTGTGATCCCGCTGGGACTCGAACCCAGGACCCATACATTAAAAGTGTATTGCTCTACCAACTGAGCTACGGAATCATCCCGTTTTTGGGACTGCAAAATTACGGATTGCTTTGGGTTATCCCAAACCTTTTTTAAAAATTTTTACGATACGTATAATGAATCTTGGAAGTATAAGCCCCCAAAGACTCCAGCATGCTAATCATTTTGGCATTGAAATCGCCTATCCAGGCAAGTTCTGCAATTTTAAACCTGGGGTGTTTTTTCAAGTTATTATAAAAGGTCATAATCATGCCGGTTTCGATCCCCAGATTCTGAAAACCGGGCACCACTCCAAATACAATTCCCCTTACCTTATTGATGCTGCGACGTAGCCAAAGAAAACGGAGCATGTTCCAAACTGTGAGATTACCGCCAAAATGTCTGAACACCTGGTTTACTTCCATTATACTCACATAAAATCCAATCGGCCTGTCATCGGCATAGGCAAAAATGGCAAAATCTGCCGGCAACACGGGTTTAACCTTTTTTAAACGAGCCAGCATCTTTTCAATTGTTAGCGGTTTGAAATCCTCATGGTGTGCCCATGCCTCATTGTATATTCTGACAAAATCTGCTGAAAACTTATCCAAACGGCTGTAATCCAAACTCTGAAAGCTGTATTTTGGATTACCCATCACACGACTGGCCAGCTTACTGAATCGCTCGAAGTTAAATACTTCGTCAGTGATATCACACGTTTTTTGTTCAAAGATTTTTTCAAAGCCATAATCCTCAAAAAAACCACGATAGTAGGTTGGCTGATATGCCTCACGGTAACTGGGATAGGAATGTTTTTCCACCAGCAGCCCCCAAAAACTATCGCGATCACCAAAATTTACGGGGCCATCCATATAGGGCAACCCTTTCTCCTGAAGCCAATTTTTACATGCATCGAACATGAAATAGGATGCCTCACGATTTTCTATGCACTCAAAGAAGCCCATACCGCCCATGCGCTCGCCACTGTTTTTGGTCTGGTAAAATGCCGCAACCCTGCCTATGGCTTGGTTTCCGTCAAAAAGCACCCAGCGAATGATATCTCCACCGTCAAAAGCAGGATTGATGTTACGGTCAAAAACCTCTTCAATGTCTTTAATTAGCGGTTGTATGTATTCAGGATCATTTTTATAAACAAGCTTAACTACGGAATGAAAGTCTGCTACCGAGGCCTGATCAGGAACTTGTTTTAGTGTGAACACGATACAAATTTACTAAACTATATG
>JBILTS010000039.1:0-16335 GCA_044371405.1 Bacteroidia bacterium | reverse complement strand
CGGAGGTTATCACATCGGTAAAACGGCTGGTTATCCAAAAATCTTTGAGGTGCACAACCAAAAACAATAGCAACAGCGTACCAAGAATACCCATGCTTCTGGAATACCAGGTACTGTTGGCACTGCCGCCGCTTACAGAATAGCGCTTTTTTCTTGCATCAGTATTGAATTTCCACAAATACAAACCCTGAAAAATGTGCAGCAGCAGACCTGCAAACAGCACAAACTCCATGGTTCTGATGATCCAGTTGGTGCTCATAAAATCAGCAGCCATGTTAAAGGTTTCTCCCCCGTCATTGAAGAAAATGCAAGCGTTAACTCCGCAGTGCACCAGCAAAAACGAAATGAGAAACAACCCTGTCAATCCCATCAGCCACTTCCGGCCAATGGTGGATGTGAATAGAAAAGAAAATAATTTCATGCTTGTGTAAGCTTCTGTGATTTTTCGGGTACAAATTTAATGTCTGGACAGCATGCATTATTGTCCATTTACCCACAAACCATTAAAACGAATATGTTTTTTTCAATAAGGATTAAACAAATTGCATTAAACCTTGTATCGGGCGGCTGCCAACAGGTATTTCTGCATGTATTTACCCAGAATATCAAATTCGATATTCACAGCATCTCCTTCATTCAGGAGCTGCAGATTGGTATGTTCCCAGGTATAGGGAATGATGACCACTGAAAATGCGTCAACCGCACTGTCTACCACTGTCAAACTAACACCATTCACGCATATACTTCCCTTTTCAACCGTGATTCCGGAATTCGGATCGTGGCTGAAAGTCAGTTTCCATGAACCATGGTGATCTTCCTTACCAATTAGAACTGCTGTGGCATCCACATGCCCTTGCACGATGTGCCCATCGAATCTTCCATTGGCTGGCATACACCTTTCCAGGTTCACTGTAGTTCCGGATTGCCAGTGCGATAGATTGGTGCGGTTCAATGTTTCTTCTACAGCTGTTACGCGGTATTTTCCTTCATCCAAATCCGTTACTGTCAGGCAAACACCGTCATGGCTTACACTTTGATCCACCTTCAATTCAGCTACAAAAGGACTTACCAACCAAAAATGAAGGTTCGTACCTTCTTTTTCAATCTGTAACACCTTGCCTAAACCTTCGACGATCCCTGTAAACATGACTGCAAAGGAACTACTAATTTCGGAAATAACTGACACATTGGCACATTCCCCTGTTTGGCAAAGGGTTTGAAGCATAGGATGCAAATGATTGACGAAACGCTGAATACCGAGCCCGAAAATCCCAGTGAAGAGCCAAAGACCTCAGAAAACACGACAGAAAAAGAGTCTGCTGCGACTGAAACTTCCGAACCCCAAACACCGGAGCAGCTGATAGCTGAGGAAAAAGACAAATACCTGCGTCTGTACAGCGAATTTGACAACTACCGCCGTCGCACCACCAAGGAGCGCTTTGAACTGTTGCAGACCGCCGGACGGGATGTCATTTTGTCCATGCTCGAAATTGTGGATGATTTTGAACGTGCCCTTAAAATTCTGGAAAATGCGGATAGCGCTGTAAAAACCGGCCTGGAAGGTTTTGAGCTCATCTATAAAAAACTCATTTCACAACTCGAAGCCCGCGGGGTAAAACCCATGGATTGCAAGGGCAAACCTTTTGATGTGGAATTTCATGAAGCCATTACCCGCTTCCCTGCTCCCACAGAGGCCGATAAAGGCATGGTCATCGACGAAGTGGAAAAGGGCTATTTATTAAACGGCCATGTGCTTAGATTTGCCAAAGTGGTTGTAGGAGAATAACAAATATGTCAAAACGCGATTACTACGATATACTAGGCGTTTCGCGCAATGCCAGTGCGGATGAAATCAAAAAAGCATACCGCAAGCTTGCCATTAAATATCACCCTGACAAAAACCCCGACGACAAAGACGCCGAGGAGAAATTTAAGGAAGCGGCCGAGGCATACGATGCCCTGAGTAATCCTGAGAAAAAACAACGCTATGACCAGTTTGGCCATGCCGGTATGGGTGGAGCCGGCGGCGGAGGTGGTTTCAACATGGACGATATATTCAGTCAGTTTGGAGACATCTTCGGCGATAACGACTTTTTTGGTTCTTTCTTTGGCGGTCAAGGCGGCAGACGCGGTGGTGGCCCCAGAAGACAGCCCGGCAGCAACATCCGAATCCGCATCAAACTCACCCTGGCTGAAATGCGCCACGGCGTAGAGAAAAAGGTAAAATACCGTCGCATGATTGAGGCGGAGGGCGTGCAATACAGCGATTGTAAAAATTGCGGTGGCGCCGGAAGCGTTCGCAAAATAACCAACACATTCCTTGGCCAGATGGCCACAACAGCACCCTGCCAGGTTTGCCAGGGCATGGGCAGAACCATCACATCCAAACCCCGCGAAGCCAATGAACAGGGGCTGGTGGGACAGGAATTTGAAACTACCATTAAAATACCGGGGGGTGTTGCCGAAGGCATGCAGCTCAGCGTGAACGGGCAGGGTAATTCCGGTCCCGGCGGCGGCCCTGCAGGCGACCTGATTGTGCTGATTGAACAAATTGAGCATGAGGAACTGCAGCGCGATGGCAACCACGTTATTTATACGTTGTGGCTGTCCTTCCCCGAAGCTGCACTGGGCGCTTCTGTTGAGGTTCCGACTTTGGATGGGGCCGCCAAAATCAAGATTGAGAGCGGAACTCAGCCCGGCAAAGTATTGCGCTTAAAAGGCAAGGGATTCCCCGATTTAAATGGATACGGCAGCGGCGATCAGTTGATACATATTCAGGTATATGTGCCCACCAAATTGAGTTCTGAAGAAAAAGACCAACTGCTGAAACTGCAAGAGAGCAAGAATTTCAAGCCCGAAGAAAAGGACAAAACCTTTTTCGACAGGATGAAAGATATGTTTTAGTTGACGGTGTAACGTTGTAGTTTTGGAGGCAGGTTATTTCTGCAACCTTGCCTTTAGTTCAGCATTGATGGCCTCCAGGAAGTCTTCGGTATGCAAGTACTGACCATCGGTCACTTTATCACCATAAATACAAACCGCCAGGTCTTTGGTCATTTTGCCACTTTCAACGGTATCCACACATACTTTCTCCAAGGTTTGGCAAAAATCAATCAGGGCCTGATTTCCATCGAGTTTTCCCCTGTGCTCCAAACCACGGGTCCAGGCAAAAATGCTGGCAATCGGATTGGTGCTAGTTTTCTTACCCTGCTGGTGCATGCGGTAGTGGCGGGTAACCGTTCCATGTGCAGCTTCTGCCTCAACGGTTTTGCCATCTGGCGTAATTAACACGCTGGTCATCAAACCCAATGAACCGAAACCCTGCGCAACCGTATCGCTTTGCACATCGCCGTCATAATTTTTGCAGGCCCACACAAAATTACCGTTCCACTTCAGTGCACTGGCTACCATGTCATCAATCAGGCGGTGCTCATAGGTAATGCCTTTGGCTTCCATGGCTGCCTTGAATTCTGTCTGGTAAATGTTTTCAAAAATATCCTTAAAACGACCATCGTATTTTTTCAGAATGGTGTTTTTGGTGCTCAAATAAAGTGGCCATCCCTTAGATAGGGCCATATTAAAGCAGCTGCGGGCAAAACCGGCTATGCTCTCATCAGTATTGTACATGGCCATAGCCACACCGTCACCTTTAAAATTGTACACTTCAAACTCCTGCACGGTTCCGTCTTCACCCTCAAATTTTACAGTCAGTTTGCCTTTGCCTTTGGTCACAAAATCAGTAGCGCGGTACTGATCACCGAAGGCGTGACGGCCAATACAGATGGGCGCAGTCCAGTTGGGCACCAGGCGAGGTACATTGCTGCACACGATGGGCTCGCGAAAAACGGTTCCGTCCAGGATGTTTCGTATAGTGCCGTTGGGACTCTTCCACATTTGCTTTAGGTTGAATTCCTTTACACGGGCCTCATCCGGGGTGATGGTGGCGCATTTAATACCCACATTGTATTGTTTAATAGCTTCTGCGGCTTCCACGGTAACTTTATCGTCTGTAGCGTCCCGGTTTTCCATGCCCAGATCATAATATTTGATGTCAATATCCAGGTAAGGCAGTATAAGTTTGTCTTTGATAAAATGCCAGATAATTCGGGTCATCTCATCTCCATCCAACTCTACAACGGGGTTTACAACATTAATCTTGTTCATAGCAAGCCGCAAACTTAGCCCATTTGGGCAAAATTATCGATGTTATTTATCCTTTCAGCAAGGAAATACGCGGAAAATCTGAGAGTATTTTTTTAAATGAGATGGTTTCACTTCGACGGATACGCAGCGTTATTTTAACATCGTTTGAATAATCCCGTTGCATGATTTTACATGCAAACTTTTCAGCCAGCCGGTAAATATCCTGCTCGTGTTCAAAACCTGCTGATAGTAACAATTCATCTTCCACGAATTTTTTCACCCGACCCGCACCCTCCAGCGCCAACTGCGCCGCATCTCCGTATGCTTTTATCAATCCCGGAATACCCAGTTGGGTGCCACCATAGTAGCGCACCACAATCACCAAAACATTGGTTAGTCCTGCAGACAAAACGGCCCGTAAAATGGGCCTGCCAGCGGTATTGGAGGGTTCTCCATCATCGGTGCTGCGCTGGTAGGACTGATCGGGGTGCATCACCACGGCATTGCAATGGTGTGTCGCATCGGGATATAGCTGCTTGACCTGTTGTAAATACTGCTTCATTTCTGCTTCCGCATGCACAGGAAACACATAGCCCAAAAACTTGCTGCCCCGCTCATGCAAAGTCGACTCCCCGTTGCCGGCCGGTTCGGTATAATCATCCGAAAAAAGCATGCACATTCATGAGCAACACAGCCACTGCCGCCAGTAGCAGCCCTACATAGCCCATTTTGCTGATTTTTTCTTTAAAAAATAACATGGAAATGAGCGTACTCACCCACACCACACCAATATTATTTACTGCAAAAAACCAAGCGGTGTGACCTTTGTAAGCACCTATGGCTCCAAACATAGCAATCAGTGAGGCATAGTTGGTACAACCCAGCACCACGCCACCCAACAGTTCTTTCATTCCCGGCAACTGACCTTTCCGCAGAAACATCAGTACCAAACCAATTAAACCGGCACCGCCAAACACCACCGTGCTCATGGTATAATCATCTACGTCAGCACCAAAATGGTGTTTTACCAGGTTCAATCCGGTGTCCACCATCCCCGATCCCAAAAACACCAGCAGCAGCACCCAAAGTCCGCGGTTGCCTTTATCACCGCTGTTTTCCGGGCGCATGAGATACACGCAGAAAATAGATAGCAGCATGCCGAGTATGATGAAAAAACCGGGTTTCTCATGAAAAACAATCATACTCACAGCCGCCGGAATTACCACACTCATTTTAGCAGCCACCGAAGTGGCGCCCGCCCCGGCCAGGCCTGTTCCCATCCCCATCAGGTAAAATGCGGATATAAATAGCAATCCCATGCCCACCACATAGGGAAACCAGTGCTTTGTCCAAACGTCCGCCGACACAATGTTATTTTCTCCAAGTAATACATTCCCGAGCACAAAGCAGGTAACGTAATTCACCACAATGGAAGGAAACACACGGATTTCAAACCTCGCAAAAAACTTGAAAATCACCATCAGCGCGGCACTGCTCAGGATGCTAAAAATCAACCACATTCGGTTTCTCCCCTTCTGTAATATTCAATCATGTCGGTTTCTGTTTCTTCGGTTTTATTGGGAATACGGTTCATTTTTGGGGCCTCAATTCCTTTGTGTAAGTTTACGTTTTTTCTCCGAATAATGCGAACCTCGTCCCAAAAACCGCTGTTCAGAAAGCCTTTCAGCGTTTCGGGGCCGCCTTCCACCAGCACGGAAGCTATGTGTTTTTGATACAATATCTCCAAAACATCCGCCACACCAAAGCCCTGTTTAAGTTTGAGCCACTCGCAGTTTCCTTCTGTTTTCTGCACGAGGGAATTCAGCACCACGGTAGACATATCACCCTGCAATTGCGGAGCCCTCAGGTTAGGGTCCAATACCACACGCAGCGGATTTTTACCGGGAAACAAACGCGTATCAAGCAAGGGATTGTCCATAATGGCGGTATTGGCGCCAATCAGCACTGCATCTTCTTCGCCTCGCCATTGATGCAATTTCACACGTGCCTCATCACCGCTGATTTGCAGTCTCTCGCGACTCTCCGGTGCCATGAAACCATCAGCAGTACAGGCCCATTTTAAAATCACATATGGTCGTTTCACGCGGTGAAAAACCATAAACCGCTTGTTCAGTTCATCACATGCATCCCGTAAAACTCCCGTTTCCACGGCAATTCCGGCATCTTTAATCAGCTGAACACCACGGCCATTTACCAAAGGATTGGGATCATTGCTTCCCACCACCACTTTTCCAATGCCTTTTTCTACCAGCAAACCTGCACAGGGTGGGGTTTTTCCGTGATGCGAACACGGTTCCAGATTTACGTACAGTGTACAGTCTTTCAAAGGAATTCCGGCCGGCAAAGCCGCGAGGGTATTGGGTTCTGCGTGGGGTCCGCCGTATTGCTGGTGCCAACCCTCAGCCACTATTTTGCCTTCATATACAATCACCGAACCCACCATGGGATTGGGCGATACGTGACCCTGCCCACGTTGGGCCAGTTCAAGGCAGCGCCGCATAAAAACCGCATGATCTGTCACAGTGTGCGAAGTTAAAACCTAAATTTGCCTTCGTGAAACGGGTTATCAACAAGGTAAAAAATCAGGGGCTGACCCGTCTGTTTCTCGAGTTTTACGGCAAACTGGCCACCGGCGGGGCGCTGCTCGTGCTTTGTGCCGGCGTTTCCATGATACTGGCCAATTCCGGCATGGCAAATAGCTGGTTGCATTTTTGGCAAATACCTCTTGACCCTCACCTGCCCGGATTGCATGCTCACAGCATCACCCATTGGATTAACGACGGTCTGATGACCATATTCTTTCTGCTGGTGGGTCTTGAAATTGAACGGGAGCTGCTCACAGGCGAACTTAGCGACAGACGCACCGCCATGCTACCTGTTATTGCCGCCATTGGTGGCATGCTGTTGCCCGCGCTGGTCTATTTGGCAATCAACTTTAATAATCCCGGTCTGTGGCGAGGCGCCGGCATCCCCACCGCCACGGATATTGCCTTCGCCATGGCCATCATGAGTGCGTTGGGAAAACGGGTGCCGAATTCATTAAAAATATTCCTCACCGCCCTGGCCATCATTGATGATTTGGGCGCCATACTGGTCATTGCCATATTTTATGGGCAAGGTGTACAATGGTTGTGGCTTTCAGCAGCTATGGGCGTTTTGGGCATTCTGCTGGTGTGCAGGCGCAGGGGATTAACAACCCTGTGGCTGTATTTGCCTGCTGGGCTCATTCTTTGGTATTGCATGATGCAAAGCGGCATACATGCCACCATTTCCGGGGTGTTACTGGCATTTGCCATACCATTTGGTAAAAAAGAAGATGAAACATCACCATCATCATACCTCATGGACAAACTACACGAACCTGTTGCCTGGATTATCCTACCATTGTTTGCCCTGGCCAACACTGCCATTCCGCTGCATTCGGGCATTTTAAATACGCTCACCGGAACCTTATCGCTGGGCATTGCCGCCGGACTAATTTTAGGAAAACCGTTGGGTATTTACCTGGCGTCGGTTCTGTCTGTGAAGATAAAAGCCGCGCAACTGCCCACCGGCGTTTCCCTTTCACACATCTGGGGTGCAGGCATGCTGGGCGGCATCGGCTTCACCATGGCCATTTTTGTAAGCAACCTTGCCTTTACGGATGCGGGGCAGGTAGAACTGAGCAAGGTGGCAGTGCTGTGCGGCAGTGTGGTAGCAGCGGTGGCAGGGTATGTGTTTTTGAGGGTTGCGGGGAAAGAATAAATTTTATTTTTGATGTTTGACATTTTGAAAGGATGTCTTATTTTTGCAGTCCCGTTCGCAAGAATGGTGAACATAAAGTTCTAACGGATCGGTAGTTCAGCTGGTTAGAATGCCGCCCTGTCACGGCGGAGGTCGCGGGTTCGAGCCCCGTCCGGTCCGCAAGCAAAGCCCCACATTGGGGCTTTTTTTATGCATCAAGTTTACAGATTAAAAGTGCTTGAGAAATTGATTTAATTTGCTTTTCCCAAAAATTTTTCGTATATTCGTTATCCTATGCTTGCCCCATTCCTCATCGTCCTTTTCATTCTCATTCAGGACAGACGCAAAGCCGGTTCATCAGAGGTTTGATGTCCTGAATCGATCTAAAATAAGTTCTTTAAATCGGACTTAATTTCCACCATCGTGTTCATTAATTTCACCCCTACAGGATTGTTTGTATCTTGCCTTCATTGTTTCTTTGCATCAAAAATCATATGAAATTTAAAACCATTTTCCTGTCCGCCCTCTTACTGGGTTTTGTTTTCACCTTAGGAAACTGCAAAAAAGAAGAATCCTCTCCCAAAGCTTCTAGCGGCGGATTGGTCATAAAAGTGCAAATGGCCGGTTCCACTGATTATGTAGCCGGCGCAGAAGTATGGATAGCAACCTCTTTGGAAAACTTTGACAATGGAATTTACCTGACTGAAAAAATCACCAATGTCTCAGGCAAGGCCGATTTCGGACAATTGAATCCTGGCACTTATTACTACGATGTTTACTATGAATTGGGTGATACCGAATATTTTACAGAAGGCCAGGTCCAAGTAGAGGCAGGCAAAAACAAAGAAATTGTTGAAATTCTGGAATAAAACAATTGAATCCAAAATAATTTAAAAGTGGCGGAATTAATGCCGCCACTTTTTTTTGAAGAAGGCCTAATTAAATCTGGCTTCCCTTCTCACTCAACATCTATTTGGTTTACACTTAGTCTTGCGCAACACCAAACTACAAACTTTTGCTACCGCACAAAGTTTCCGTATTTTCGCAGTTCCCATCATGAAGAAACTTCTGTTTATTGCTTCAATCGCCATGGCTTTCATGCCACTTGCTGCCCAGCACAACGATTTACTCTGCTACCACGCCGATCCGGGCAGACACGAACGCAACCGCAACGTGGACATCATACACATGAAACTCAATGTGGCATTTCAGCCAGCCCAGGGCACCGTATTGGGAACAGTTACCCACCAGTTTCGATGCCTGCAGGACAACATCGACACCATTTTCCTCGATGCACCCGGCATCATGGTCGACAGCGTGTGGCTGAATGGAAAACCCATTACCTTCCGCTACAACGCCGCCGGACTGATATGCAATACCAACATCAAACAGTCCGACATGAAAATTCAGGCCTACAATAGCCAGCATACACTAAAAATAAAGTACACCGCCAAACCCAAAAAAGGCATCTATTTTATCGGCTGGAACGTGCCTGAAATTGACGATCCCGCACACCAAACCCGCCGCCAGATATGGACCCAGGGACAGGGCATAGACAACCGCCACTGGATTCCCATGATTGACGACCGCGGCGACAAATTCGTTACCGAAGTGCAGGTGACATTCGAAAAAGAATACAACGTGCTATCCAACGGGCAACTACTCTCCAACAAGGAAAACAAAGACAAAAAAACCCGCACCTGGCACTACAAAATTAACAACCGCCACGCTGGATACCTGCTGATGCTGGCCATAGACAAGTACGCCATTAAAAAAACCACCACCAACCGCGGCACACCCATTCAGTTCTGGTATTATCCCGAACACCCCGAAAGACTGGAACCCAGCAGCTTGTACAGCGAGCGCATCATCGAATTTCTGGAAGACGAAACCGGTGTTAAATATCCGTGGGGAAGCTACAGCCAGGTGATGATTCAGGATTTCCTCTATGGAGCCATGGAAAACACCGGTGCCACCACCTTTGGTGATTTTTTCTGGGTTGACAGCCGTGCCTTCCTGGACAGAAACTATGTAACCGTAAACGCCCACGAAGCCACCCACCAGTGGTTTGGCGACCTGATTACCGCACGCAACGACGCAGATCACTGGTTGCAAGAGAGCTTTGCCACCTATTACCCCGGCTTATTTGTGGGATCGGTTTATGGCCCCGATGAAACCGCCTGGTATTTCCGCGGCAACATGAATGGAGCCATTGCAGCCGGCGAAAAAAATAGTCTGCCCGTGCGCAACAGCGAAGCCGGCAGTGCCCGCCATTACCCCAAGGGAGCATCGGTACTGCACATGCTTCAGCATGTGATGGGACGCGAAAATTTCCGCCGGGGCATCAAATTGTATCTCGATCGCCACGCCTTCGATGGCGTAATGACGGTAGACCTGGAAAAAGCCATGCTGGATGCCACCGGCATGAACATGGACTGGTTCTTCGATCAGTGGATTTACCGCGGCGGAGAACCACATTACCGCGTGAGCAGACAAACCACACCCGCCGGTACCGAATTTACCGTTGAGCAAATCCACAAAATGGAGCCCACCGTAGGCACTTTCCGCATGCCTGTGGACTTTGCAGTCTACTACGCTGATGGAAGCGTATCTCGCCAAACAGAAATAATTGATAAGGCCTTCCAAAAAGTAGTAATACCAATCCCTGGCAATAAATCCGTCGCGTTTACTTTGTTTGATGAAGGTAGCCACATCCTGAAAAAAGTAACATTCAGCAAAACCACTGATGAACTGCTTTATCAGCTTTTGATGGCAAGGGATATGCTGGACCGATACGATGCACTCATTGCCCTTTCCAAAGTGCCTTTTGAGAAGAAGAAAAACGCCCTTCAGGCTGCCTTTGCGAAAGAAACGCACAAAGCCATGCGCGCCGAAATTACCAGACAATGGTTACAGGGCAGCGAAGATCTGAATTTTGCAGGCGATGCAATGAAAGTGCGCCAAACAGAGGTTAGAAGGGCTGTTATTGATGTTCTACCCGTAAATGAAAACACATTGCCAATTTTTGAATCGGCACTTAGTGACAGCAGCTATTTCATCATTGAAACCGCCCTGCTGAAACTTTGGGATGCTGTACCCGATGAAAGCAAGAGAACCCGCTACCTGCAGGCCATTACCGGACTTGACGGCTACACCCAAAACCTAAAAATCCGTTACCTGGAACTGAGCACAGAAGTTTTTCCCGAAATGAAAGGAAATGCCATCATGATGCTGACAGATTACTGCAGCGACAAATATGAGTTCAGAACCCGCGTGCTGGCCATGCAATCCCTGCAAAGACTCAACATTTGCAATGAAGCCGTTGTAAAAAATCTGTATGCGTGTATTCTCAATTTCAATTCCAGACTTGCCGGCCCTGCCAAGGATGTGCTGCAGTATTTTAAACAGCAAACTGCCTTCCAAAGGACACTGAAAAGCACCCTGGAAACCGGCGGCTACTCTGCCGAACAGAAAAAAAGCATCAGACAAACCGTAGGCCTTTAATCTGGCATACAGTTTGCAATCATTGGGGTATGAGGCCCCTGAAATATGTTTTTATCGCCCTGTTTATTGCAGCAGTTTCAACTGTTTTCGCAGGCGATATTCGCATGGGGATCAATCCCAATCCTGCCAACCAACAAACAGTAATCAGTATTGAAGGTAATGTCGGATCTGCTGTGCAGCAGCCGGAAATCTTTACTTTACTGGGCGAAAAAATAACGGCTGCCCATTGGCGCAAAGAAGGCAACTCATTTATTGTCAACACTTCCATGATTCCGGATGGCATTTATCTGGTAAAATACGGAGTTGGAAATCAGGTTGTGGTAAAGCGACTGAGGATTCAGCATCAGTAAACAGGAAACACGCCGCAGGCCAATATTTTTTTACTAATTTCTGCTCATTTCTTTTCAAGTTTGAGAGATATTGTATTATTTAGCGTTTTATTTAGCACAAAAAGGCATGATGAGGTTCGATAAGACCAAGGTAAACAATCCTTTCAAACTGAAAAACTCCCCCGCTTACGGATGGATTCTGACAACAGGCATAGCCATAGGCCTGACACTTTCAGGTTGCGGTGGCGCAAGCTACAAAGAGGCAATGAAGCTCTACAATCAAGGATATTACGGTCAGGCCGCCGATATGTTTGAGTCTGTTTCTAAAAAAGCCAAAGATAAAAACGAGAAGAAAGACGCTGTGTTTTATGCAGCAGAGGCCTATCGTATGAATAACAATTACGAAAAGGCAACCCGTTTGTATGAGAAAGTACTCAAAACCGACCCCAAAAACACACGGGCGCTTCTGATGCGGGCAAACATGCTGAAAAAGATGGAAAAGTACCGCGAAGCGTCTGAGGCATACACTGCCTACCTTCAGGAAGTGCCCGGAGACAGCATTGCCGAAAACAAAAAAGCCGGCACCGATCTCGCCCTTCGCTGGACACCTGACAGCTCACGTTTTGTGGTTGAAAACTTCAAACCGGCCAATACCAAAGAAAACGACTGGGCTCCCATGATTGCCAGCAAAAAGGATAACCTCTTGTTCTTCTCTTCTGACCGTGAAGGCGGAAAAAGCAAACGCATATATGGTGGTACCATGAATTTCTGGAGCGACATCTGGTATGTTGAAAAATCGGGAAAGAAAAACAAGGAAAAATGGGGTGCTCCCGTTTTTGTTGAAAAATCCAGCAGTAAATACAATGAAGGCGGTATCACATTTGATTCCCGCTACGCTAGCATGTATATGACCCAGTGCGGCGGGTTTGACGGTAAAGCTGAAAAATGCGCTATCTACCAGATGAAAAAAATAGGTCAGGACTGGGAAATGGGCGACCCCTTGGATTTCTGCAAAGCAGACACAGCACACAGCTACGGCCACCCCGCTCTATCTCCTGATGGCAGTAAAATGTATTTTGCCAGCGACCGTAATGGCGGATTTGGCGGATTTGATATTTGGGTGGTTAGCTACAGCAAGCGCTCCAAATCCTGGGGTGAACCCGTTAACCTGGGCCCCATGGTCAATACCGCAGGCAACGAGTACTTCCCTTACCTAAATGAACACAACAACCAGCTGTACTGGTCATCAGACGGATTGCCCGGTCTGGGTGGTCTTGACCTCTTCACAGCCATCCCCACCGATGAAGTTACCGTTTGGAAAGAAATAGAAAACCTCCGTGAACCATTGAACAGTGGCGGTGATGACTTTGGAATCACATTTTTAAATACCAATTCCGAAGAAGGTTTCTTCACCAGTAACCGCGGTGATCGTAAAAACAACGACGATATCTATCATTTCAGCATCAAGCCCCTGGTCATCACCATTCGTGGTGTTGTTACGGATTGTAACACCAAAAAAGTGCTCCCAAATGCCACAATATACATCACCAATGATAAAGATACAGTGAAGCATGTGTTGAAAGCAGACGCATTGGGCGGCTATTTCCAGAAACTGAAAGCCAATTACAACTATACGCTTCAGGCCAAATACCCTGAAGAATATTACTTCGATGGTGCACCTGTAGGCCGCACTACCAAAGGAATTAAATTCAGCACAGAATTGATTCAGGATTTTTGTTTGAAAAATCCCCTGGATGAAATCATCACCCTGCCCATTTTCTATGACCTTGATTCTGCCCGTATTCGTCCGGATGCCGCTCGCGTGTTGGATACTTTCGCAAGAAACGTACTGTCTAAATATCCAAAACTCAATGTGGAACTGGGATCGCATACCGACTGCCGTGCCAGCAAGGAATACAATGAAAGACTGGCAGGACGCCGTGCAGACAGTGCTGTTTCCTACCTCGTTCGTGTACACAAGGTTGAACCCAAGCGAATCACCGCCAAAGGTTATGGCGAAACCAAACTTACCAACGACTGCAAATGCGAAGGATCTGAAGTTGCCGGACTAACTCCGTATTACGATTTTGTTGATTCTACCGGAGTTCGCAAGAAAACACGTAAGGCCGTTATTACCAAAGACGACAGAGGCAATGTAATAAAAATGGAATACCAGGATTACTCACCCCAGGAAATCAAAGTTCAGGGTGGTAAATACTTCGTTCCTTGCGATGAATTCCAGCACCAGCAAAACCGCCGTACCACCGTATTGTTTTCTCGTGAAGGTCTCTCATCCCGCGTGAAAGTAGACACCAAGATTGATGGCAATAACACCAATGGCCCGGGTGCTGATTCTGTGAAGAAAGCCAAACCTGCAGCCCCTGCCAAACCTGCCATCGACGAGAGCAATGCCGTAAAGGTGCGTATTTTCACTCAAGGCAATAAAAACATGGTATCTGCCATGGTTCAGGATGCTGAAAGTGTTCAGTTTGCCTTTGATTTACAGGGCAAATTCACCGCTGTTCCTGCTGAAGTTGCAGCGCAGTGGATGAAGTCTAAACTCATCAACAAAGGCATGTTCCTGGAAGGTGAAAAAATCAAAGCTGGTGACGTTAAACTTCCCAGCAACAAGTTTGAAGTTCCCAAAATCACCATTGGTAATTATGCTGTTGAAAGGGTTCAGTTTACCATCACAGACAAAGTAGATCAACCTACCCTTGGCAAAAACTTCTTCAAGCCCTTCAAGGCAGAATCTTACAAAACCGATGCAGAACTGGTGCTGATACCCAAGAAAGCTCCTAAAAAGCCAAAAGAACCTGCAGGTGACGAAGACAAGAAAAAATAACATCTGTAATAAACACATAAAAAAGGCCGCAAATGCGGCCTTTTTTTATTTCACCATCAAAGAATGGCTTGTCTAATCTTAAGGAGCTTTTGCAGCAAGGGTTCCAGCTTATCCAGCGGCAGCATATTGGCACCATCGCTTTTGGCGACTGCCGGATTGGGATGCGTTTCAATAAACAAACCGTCGGCACCCACAGCAATGGCCGCTTTGGCAATTGTTTCTATCAACTGCGGCTTACCTCCGGTAACACCACTCTCCTGATTGGGTTGCTGCAAGCTGTGTGTTACGTCCATCACCACCGGCACACCCATGGCAGCCATTTCGGGAATGTTGCGAAAATCTACCACCAGATCCGTATAGCCAAAGGTGTTACCCCTATCGGTAAAAATCACATTATTGTTACCGCTGTCTATACACTTCTGTAAGGCGTGCTTCATGGCACCGGCGGCTGCAAACTGCCCTTTTTTGATGTTGATATATTTACCGGTTTTGGAAGCCGCCACAAGCAACTCAGTTTGCCTAAAAAGGAAGGCCGGTATCTGCAATACATCCACGTAGGCCGCGGCTATTTCTGCCTCGTGCGATTCATGAATGTCTGTTACTGTAGGAATGCCAAACGTGCGGCCCACTTCTGCCAGGATTTCCAGGGCGGGAATATCGCCGATGCCGGTAAAGGAGTCAATGCGCGATCGATTGGCTTTGCGATAGGAACCTTTAAAAACCAGTGGAATCTGATACGTATTGGACAAAGCAACCAGTTTCTCTGCTATTTGAAAAGCCATATCGCGGCCTTCGATGGCACAAGGGCCTGCCATGAGAAAAAAGTTGCCCGAATCGGTATGTTTTAAACCGGGTATGTTGGGTAATGGCATGGTACAAAGTTACACCCTACGGTGTAATCCCCATCAGTTGCTGTAAAAGCTGTAACTGCTGCGGTTGCCGTTGCGGTCCATACCTTCAATGCGGATGCGGCCTGTAGCAGTTTCCATTACGCTGATCAGTTCTTCGGCTTCGGTGTAGGCACGTCCGTTAAATTGCAGCATGATAAACCCGTCTCTGAGCCCCATTCGCCAGATATAGCCACCCTGCACCACGTTCACAAGACGAATACCGGAAGCAATCTTATATTTGGCCAAATCGGTTGGGCTCAATGGTTGAAAATCAGCCCCCAGCACCTTGCTGTTTACAGCACCTTTAAGCGCCAGGGCACGGTTATCATCCTTGCTGATGAGTTTGAGTGTAACGGTCTTTTCCTGTCCATTGGTCCACAATACAAGCCGTGCTTCATCTCCCGGCCTTAGGTATGATAGGTATTCATCATACAAGGCCTTGGAAGGCGTAGCATAGCCGTTTACAGACAGCACAATATCGCCCTTCCTGATTCCCGCGTTCCACGCGGGCCCGTCTTCCAGAACCTCGCTTACTTCCACTGCCTCCTGACCTAATTTGGCAGCCGCTGATTTCGCTGCGGTTAAATCAACAATATCCATGCCCGGCAAGGCCCGCTTTACCACACCAAACTCCACCAGGTCTTTCACAATCTTCTTTACAATGTTTACCGGAATGGCAAAACCATAGCCGGTATAGCTGCCCGTATTGCTTTGTATGGCGGTATTGATGCCCACCAGCTGTCCGCTCGTATTCACCAGCGCACCGCCCGAGTTACCCGGGTTAATGGCGGCATCGGTTTGGATAAAGCTCTCAATGGGAAACTGATTTTGTACGATATTAATGTTGCGCCCTTTGGCACTCACAATACCGGCAGTCACC
>JBILTS010000038.1:0-16362 GCA_044371405.1 Bacteroidia bacterium | reverse complement strand
TGCCAGCAGGGATAATACAACAATACGATTCATGTTTTTCAGGTTCTTTCTTTCACCTTCAAAACAAGCCTGCCGGAGTTACCCAAATATTACCTTGAGTTTAACATTGCGTATTTTTACGCAAACCTTCAGTTAACATTAAATTAATGATAAGGTTAGGAAAGTTTTCTGCTCATTGCCCCGAAAACCTTGGCCGGATTGGCATTTTCATATAGCACCTGGTAAACCGCCTCAATAATGGGTGCATGGATGTTGTTTTCCTTGCAAATGAGGTAAATGCTGCCGGTTGCGTAATATCCTTCGGCAATCATGTTCATTTCCAGCTGCGCGCTTTTTACACTGTAGCCCTTGCCCAGCATGTTTCCAAAGGTACGGTTGCGGCTAAACTGGCTGTAGCAGGTTACCAGCAAGTCGCCCAGGTAGGCGGCATCTTTAACGTCGCGGTGGGTTTCGTGCAGGGCTTCCAGAAACGATTCCATTTCGCGCAGGGCAGCGCCGGTGTAAACAGCATGGAAATTATCGCCGTAGCCCAGCCCATGGGCAATACCGGCGCCAATGGCATAGATGTTTTTCAGTACGGCGGCGTATTCTGCACCGTACAAATCGTTGTTGGTGCAGGTGTTGATATAGCGGCAGCGAATGAGCGATTCAATGCGTTCTGCCAGCTCATTGTCTGTGGCTGAAAGCGTGAGGTAACTGAGTTTTTCCAGGGCAACTTCTTCGGCGTGGCAGGGACCTGTAATCAGGCCGATGTTTTGGGGCGAAATGCCGTGGCGGTTTTCAAGGTACCTCGCAATAACCAGTCGGGTGGTGGGATCCACGCCTTTTACGGCCGAAATGTAAATCTTATCCGTGGGCAGGGTAACATCCTTTAGGGCCTCGTGCAGAAAGGCCGATGGAACAGCAAGAATTACAGCATCGCAGTGGTTGATCATGGCCTGCAAATCGTTGTGCAGCGATACTTTTTGCAAGTCAATTTCTACCGATGACAAATAGCGGGGGTTGTGGTGGAATTCCTGAATGTAGGCAAGTGTTTCGCTGTTGCGAATCCACCAGTTTACGGCTACTCCGTTTTTCTCCGAAATAATTTTTACAAGTGCAGTAGCCCAGCTGCCGCTTCCAACGATGCCAACACTATGAAAAGCTTTATCCACCCTGACTGCAAAAGTAGGGAAGAGAGGGCTTTTTCGGCAAACGATTCGCTTATTTCAGGATTTGTGCCGCGTGCTTGGCGGTTTCTACCTTTTCAATAACCTCGCTGATGATACCTTTTTCATCAATCACGAAGGTGGTACGGGCAATGCCCATGTACTTGCGTCCATACATGCTTTTCTCTACCCACACACCGTAATCGGTGGCTACTTTGTTATCAGTGTCGGCCAGCAGGCTGAAAGGCAACTCGTATTTGGCAATGAATTTCTGGTGCTTCTTTTCATTGTCGGGACTTACACCCAAAATGGCATAACCTTGTTTGAGCAGCGCATCGTAGTTATCACGCAGGCTGCATGCCTCTGCTGTACAACCGGGGGTATCGTCTTTGGGATAGAAATACAACACCAGCTTTTTGCCGGCAAAGTTTTGCAGGTTAAGGATATTGCCGTTTTCGTCGGGGGCATTAAATGCGGGGGCTTTGTCTCCGGGTTTGAGGTTCATATTGAATAGGATTTCATTAAATAAACACAGATAGAAATGAATGGTTTTATTTCATTCCTGCCTCGCTCTTGTATTTTGTGAAATATACTTTCAGGTTGGCCTCACTCTTGTATTTGGTAAAATAGACTTTCCAGTCTGCTTCAGATTTGTATTCGGTCCAAAACCAAATACCGCTGTATGGCTTGGCCTCGCTTTTATATTTCGTTTCATACACGATCATATCCGCTTCGCTTTTGTATTCCGTCACATAAATGATTTTATCCGCCTCACTTTTGTATGAAGTTTTGTAAACCTTCTGTGCCATGGCTTTTTGGCCAATAATGAGCAGCGTAGCTAGCAGGAATGTATTTTTCATAACCACTAATATAGGCAATAATGATGAGAATTCCAAATATTACTGTTAAAAGTAGCTATGCAATTATAGCTTTTCGAGTATGTACTCGGCCATCCGTCTGTATAAATGATACTGTGCATTGCGGTCGCCAATACCATGGTTTCGGTTTGGATATACTTCGGCATCATAACGCACGCCTGCCTTAATCATGGCGTTAATCATTTCGGCGCTGTTTTGCCAGTGCACATTGTCATCGCCGGTGCCGTGCACGAGTAAATAATTCCCTTTAATGTTTTTCACAAATTGAATGGGGGAGTTATCATCATAACCCGCGGGGTTTTCGGTAGGTTTTCTCAGAAAACGCTCCGTGTAAATATTGTCGTAATAGCGCCAGCTGGTGACAGGAGCAACTGCCACAGCGGTTTTAAAAACATCCGCACTTTTGGTGATACATAAACTGCTCATATATCCGCCAAAGCTCCAGCCCCATATACCAATGCGGCTGTTATCAACATACGGCAGTTTTCCCAGCCAGCGGGCCGCCGCAGTTTGGTCAATATGTTCCAGTTTACCCAGATTCAGGTAAGTGCATTTTTTAAATTCCTCACCCCGGTGGCCTGTACCGCGACCATCAAAGCTAACCACGATGTACCCTTTTTGCGTAAGATACTGGTGATAGAGATAGTTTCTGCCTCCCCAGCTGTTTCTTACCGTATTTGCACCCGGTCCCCCATACACAAACATAAGTACCGGATATTTTTTGTTTGGATCAAAATCATGGGGTTTTATCATCCAGAAATTGAGCATAACGCCACTGTCAACGATGGCAGCGCCAAATTCACTTTTGCCAAAGGCATGGTTTTCCAAGATTTTTTTTGCGCCGGCATTGTCTTCCAGAATCCTTTCACTGCTTCGGGTATCTTTAGGATTAACCGAGAAGTTTTTAAGTACAAATCGGGCAGGTTCACCAAAACGACTGTGCATATCAAGATAAGATTTGCCGCCATTGAGCATGGTAACACTGTGGTTTCCGGGTTCGGGCGTAATGTTTGTTTTTTTCTTTCCGTTAAAATCAATGCTGTAGCAATGGTCCTCGGTGGGAGAAACTTCGCTGCTGTTGTAATAGACAATACCTGCAGCTTCATTCACATAATTCACGCCAAGCACATCAAACTTGCCGCTGGTGATGGCAGTTTCTTTAAACTGATTGAGCACTTTGGTCGGGGTATACCGATAAATATGGTTGAATCCGTTTTTCTCTGAGGTAGTAATAAAACCGGGGGTTTTTTTAAGAAAATAGAGATTGTCGTGAATGTCAATGTAGGTTTTGCTTTTTTCGTAAAGAACTGTTGTAACCGCTCCGGTTTTGGCGCTGGCAAACAGCAGTTTCCACTCATTCTGGGTGCGGTTCAGCCATTGTATGCTCAACTGTCCCGGCACCTGTGTCCACTGAATTCGAGGCAGATACTGGTCGCCTTGTGCAATGTCTGCTTTCACTTTTTTATCGGTCCCCGGTTCGTAAATGTGAACTTCCACTACCGAGTTGTCTTCGCCTGCCTTGGGGTATTTCCAGCGTTCCTGATCGGGATACAGCCCGGTAAACATATCCATGCTGAATTCTTTTACACCGCTTTCATCAAAACGGAAGTAGGCAATATGTTTGCCATCGGGCGACCATTCAAAACCACGGCTCATGCTGAATTCTTCTTCGTATACCCAATCTACGGCACCATTGATGATGCTATTTTTTAACCCATCGGAGGTAACGGCTTTTTCCACTTGGTTTTTCAGGTCAAATACAAAAAGGTCATTGTCGCGCACATAGGCCAGATAGCGGTTGTCAGGGCTTAGTTGCGGATACATGGCTTTCTGGTCACTGATTTTAATGGAATTTCCATTGGAAAGGTCTACCAGATAAATCAGGGATTTAGTGCTATGGCGATAGATGGATTCCGTAGCGGCAGTGAGCACCAGGTATTTTTCATCTTTAGAAAACGTATATCCGTCCGGCACCATGTCTACCGATGTTTCTGAACTTCTGAGAATAATGCCTGCACTGTCGCCTGTCCAGAGTTTACGCTTGATGATTCGCCACTTTCCGGCCTCAGATTTCATTTCGGTATAATGAATACCGTCGTTCATCACATCGAATCCCGAAATGCCGGAGTTTCTGAATGTACCTTTTAAAAATATATCCTCCAGGGTGAAGGGTGATTTTTGGGCAAACACCACACTGATGGTGAGGGTGGTAATAAGAAGGCAGACGGAGATTCTTTTCATCAATAAATCAGGAAATACGGGTTAAGGTAACCGGTGCAGACTTTTTAAAGACAACCGGAACAAGTTCGTAAGTGACCATGCTGTAATCCAGGCCAAACCACTTATCCGGACTGGCAGCTGTTTTGCGTACCCAGCTGTAAGCTTTCATAATCAAAGCGTCAGGTAAGGGCAAATCATTCTCCTGACTAATTTCTTCTTCCACAATTACAAAACGAAAATCGCCCAGTTGCTTTTTGTCTGAAAAGCCGTGGTAATGCGGATCCAGATTGATTTCATGGTTTCTTACCATGTCTTCTATCACGATTCTAAGGAAATAGCTTATTTTCTGTTGAACCCTAAAACCAAGCCGGAACCTAACCTTTATCAAATCATCCTTTTCAATGATATTGACCTTATATTCCATGGTAAATGGCTCATCGGTAACATCTACATTCACAAACCAGTAGAAGTCTGCTCGTTTGGGTCGTTTTTGCAAAATGGAATGAGGTATTAAGGATTCTACTTCATCATCTTTTTTTACTTTACTCAGATAAATTAGGTGGGTTGAGTATTTTGAAAGTGTGGTGTCTGCACTGAGGGCCTTCAGTTTGTGTTTAAAGGACTCAATCTTCACCGGCTTAACCATGGTTTTGCTGATTTTACCTCCCCTGTAGCATACAAACATTAGTGCCACCACCAATGACGCTATCATAACGGTAAAGAAGCCGCCATGCATAAATTTAGTGAGGTTTGCGAAAAGGAAGGAACTTTCAACTGCAAAGAACACCAGCATAATTCCCCATACAAAAATCATATTCCATCCTTTTGATTTTAGGTAATGCAGCAACAAAATACTTGTCATGAGCATGGCAATGGTTATGGCTAAACCATAGGCAGCTTCCATTTTGGCAGATTCTCTGAAGTACAGCACCATGCCTATACATCCCAGCAATAGGGTCTGGTTAACGGCTGGGATGTAGATTTGTCCTTTGATATTGCTGGGGAATTTAACCGTAAATTTGGGAAACAGATGAAGTCGGATGCCCTCAGAAACTAAGGTAAACGATCCGCTGATAACGGCCTGGCTGGCAATGATGGTGGCACACGTGGCAATGATAATGCCTACCGGTAAAAACCAATCGGGCATTACCCCAAAGAATGGACGCTGGTCGCCAAGAGTTTGCCCTTTCAATGTTAATAACCATGCCCCCTGCCCGAAGTAATTGGCCAGCAGGCAAGTTTTTACAAAGATCCAGCCGGTACGTACATTCTTTTTACCGCAGTGTCCCAGATCACTATACAGCGCTTCTGCTCCTGTGGTGCATAGGAAAACGGCACCAAGCAGCACAAAAGATTCTCGACTGCCGCTGAGAAACTGAACCATATAATATGGGTTGATGGCTTTTAACACCCCCGGATTGTAAATCAACTGGTTGATGCCCAGGGTGGCAAGCATGCAGAACCACACCAGCATAACCGGACCGAATGCACGTCCAACTACATGTGTGCCAGCACGCTGAAACATGAAGATACCGGTTAATATACCTATAACGATAGGCACTGTTTGGATATCAGGATTGAGATATCGTAAACCTTCCACAGCAGATGAAACAGAAATGGGTGGTGCAATGATTCCATCGGCAAGAATGGCCGCACCACCCACCACCGCGCCGATAATCAAGTAAGGAAATCTGCGTCTGAGTAAAGCAAACAGCGAAAAGATGCCACCTTCGCCTTTATTATCGGCCTGTAGTGTGAGAAATACATATTTAATGGTGGTTTGCAGGGTCAGCGTCCAAAAAATGCAGCTTAACCCTCCTAAAACCATCATTTCATTGATGGTTTCTTTGCCAACTATGGCACTCATCACATATAATGGAGAGGTTCCAATGTCGCCGTAAATTATTCCTAAAGTCACCAGCAGGCCGGCCGCCGATAACTTATCTATTCTAGAATGCCCCATTTTGAAATTGTGAGGGCGAATTTACGTGGGACTGCTGCAATTTTTTTCAGGCATGTTACAAGTTGTGAATAATCTGTCAACAATGTGCTTATGCCCCATAGTGTATGATTTACACCTTGGTGAATTACTTATGGAAAAGTAACTTTATCCCCATACCTATGTCGTACCACTAGCTGACGAACTTTGCACAAATAAAACGCTCAACCAATTCAATAAAATCAATCAAATCCGTGGCAAACAAACATCTCATCTCTAATTACTTCGGCGAAAACGTTTTCGGTCCGGAAGCACAAAAAAAGTATCTTAGTAAAACCGCAGTAAAAGCCATCGCAGATGCCCAGCGTGAGGGTCATCCCATATCGGCGGAACTGGCCAGTGAAGTAGCATCCGGGATGAAGGATTGGGCATTGAACAAAGGATGCACGCATTATACCCATTGGTTCCAACCGCTGCGTGGCACTACCGCCGAAAAGCACGACAGTTTTTTCGAGCCCATAGCCACTGATAAAGGTGTTGAGAAATTCAGCGGTAAAGCCTTGGTGCAGCAAGAACCGGATGCTTCCAGTTTTCCCAGCGGTGGTATTAGAAATACTTTTGAAGCCCGTGGTTACACAGCATGGGATCCGTCTTCTCCTGCATTTATCATGGAGAAAGCCGGCGCTAAAACCCTTTGTATTCCCACCATTTTTGTTTCCTATACCGGCGAAGCCCTGGATTACAAAGCACCCTTGCTAAAAGCCGTTGCCCTGGTGCGTAAAGCCGCCACTGAAGTCTGCCATTATTTTGATCCCAAAGTATCCGATTGTGCTATCAGTCTGGGAGTAGAACAGGAATATTTTCTGGTGGATGAAGCCCACTATCACCAGCGCCCCGACCTAATGCTGGCCGGCCGTACCCTTGTGGGAAGTTCGCCTGCAAAAGGCCAGCAGCTGGAAGATCACTATTTCGGCAGCATTCCCAATCGGGTGCTCGCCTTTATGGCCGATTTTGAAGAAGCCAGCCACAAACTGGGTATTCCACTGCGCACCCGCCACAATGAGGTTGCACCCGCTCAGTTTGAATGTGCACCCCAATATGAAGATGTAAACCTCGCAGTAGATCATAATAGTCTGCTCATGGATGTGATGGAGAGTGTGGCCGATAAGCATGGACTGAAAGTTTTGTTTCATGAAAAACCCTTCAAAGGCATTAACGGAAGCGGTAAGCATAATAACTGGAGTATCATTACCAATACCGGCGTGAATGTACTTTCACCGGGTGCCGACCCTCAAAATAACCTGCAATTTTTAACATTTTTTATCAATACCATAAAAGCGGTTTACGATCACGCCGACCTGCTGCGTGCCAGTATTGCCACCGCTGCCAATGATCATCGTTTGGGGGCCAATGAGGCACCTCCGGCCATTGTTTCGGTATTTGTGGGCGATACGCTTGAACATGTGCTGGAAACTTTTGAAGGAACTAAAACAACAGCCAAAACGGGCAGGGGTACCAGTATTAAGATTGCCAATATTCCTGAGATTTTGTTGGATAATACCGATAGAAACCGTACATCCCCCTTCGCCTTCACAGGCAACAAATTCGAGTTTAGGGCCGTCGGTAGCAGTGATAATTGTGCCAGTGCCATGACAGTTCTAAATACCATTGTGGCCAACCAGCTGATTCAGTTTAAGAAAGATGTGGATTCCGCCATCAAAGCTAAAAAGGGTACCAAACCTGAAGCTGCCATCAAAACAGTACTGCAGGGCTACCTGAAAGACAGCAAAAAAGTGCTCTTCGGCGGAAACGGCTATAGCGAAGAGTGGGTGAAAGAAGCCAAAGGTCGCGGATTAAATAACATTAAAACCACCCCCCGCGCATTGGAGGCCTATATCAGTAAGGCCAGTACCGAATTGTTTGTTAAGAATGGTATTTTCAGCCATAAAGAGCTTGAGGCCCGCACCGATATCCGCTTTGAGAATTATGTGCTGCGTTTGCAGATTGAAGGCCGCCTCATCAATGAAATGGTGCAAAACCACATTGTGCCTGCCGCCATCAACTATCAAAAGCGCCTGGCTGACAACGTGCAAACCTTATTGCAAATTGGCCAGAAGAAGGAAACACTGAAGGCCCAGAATGAAATCATCTCTGAAATTAGCAATCTGGTTAATAAACTGCATGATGCCAACAAGGCCATGACGGCCGAGCGCGCCAAAGCCAATAAAATTGATGATGCACACAAACGTGCCATTGCCTATTGCGAAAAGGTGAAGCCCCTGTTCGACGACATCCGCGAATACAGCGATGCACTGGAAAGCATGATTGACGACAACGAGTGGCCTTTCCCCAAATACCGAGATTTGCTGAGCGGCTGCCGCTAAACGTAAATTCAGAGAATTGAAGAAGGCCTCGGGAAACCGGGGCCTTTTTTATGCATTTAACGTAAAAATTAGTACTTTATACTCATTTATTTACGAATAAAACCTATTTTATTTGTAAGTTCTAATGAGTAATGCATCTTGATGCAGCGCCTATACATAGCCCTTTTTTTATGCCTCTCGGGAGCTTTTATGCCCGTTTTTGCGGCACTCTCTCCCTCAGATTCGCTGGAAATGCGGATAAGGAATGCTGCCGAACGCGGCGCCGTGGCCGATGATCTGGGAACTGCATTCTATGCCCAACCCGGCGGGGAAGTGCTGTTGTTGCCCCCCGATAAAGACCTTCGTTTCGCCATACTCATCTATAACATCGATCTTTTGCCCGACAGGGCAGAGTTCAGTGCCGGGCTCGCTTTCCGCGATGGTCGCAGCAATCAGCTGGTGGCCTTCAAAACAGATAATGTGCGCTTCTATTTCAAGCAGGGTCTCACCGGTCCGGTGCGCATGCAGCTTATGTCTGATGTGCTTGTGAAGTTGGGTAGGGCCGCTACCGTGGAGTTTTTGGGTGGTTACAACCAAACCTGGGCCGAGTTTGACTGTAAGGGACTTAATCAATTTGGAATTACGGCGGTAGCCCGCATCAGCAACAATGTGCTGGTGCCGGTTAATGCCGAGCATGTGGCCATCCCGGACAGCGCCCTTACATCAAGGGTACAGTTGCAGGTAAAATCATGGGATGAATTGCTGGTGAGTGTGAGCTTACAGCCCTTTCAAATCAGGGGTTTTAATGGCTATGTATTTACCATTTCCAAAGCTACTCTGGATTTGAGCGCAGACATGAACGCTGCCGGAATGCAGCTGCCCGAGAATTATCGCGACCCCGGTTTTGATAATTCCTGGGAAGGATTTTATCTCGCAGAGGGTAAATTGCTGTTCCCAAGGCAATTTTCTCAAGACAGTGTTTCATCAACGCTTGCTTTTAGGAACCTGCTGCTGGATGAAAGGGGTTTTTCAGGCAATGTAGCCGGCGAGCGCATTCTCAGCCCCGAAAAAGGCCGAATTGCCGGTTGGCGTTTTGGTATAGAAAATGCCGGAATTACTTTTTACAGAAACTGTCTGACCAAGGCAGAATTATCAGGCCCCCTCGGTCTGCCTGTGTTGCCCGATACGCAGTACTTGCGGTACAATGCCTTGCTGGCTTTTGATGATGAGTACAGTTTCCGGGTGTCTACCCAAAATCAGGTTTCTTTTCCGGCCATAAAAGCAGGTAAAGTGTTTCTGGATTCGGGTAGCCAGGTTTATCTGACAGCAGTGCGTGGTGATATTACCGCCAGGGCATTGCTGCATGGCAGGTTAACAATATCCATGAAAGGCAACAGTGAAGAAAAAACACCCGCTGCGGGGCTCAATGATATTGCTTTTCAAGGACTATCTATCTCCAACAAGGCACCAAAATTTGGCATTCAGTGCCTGGGTGTCGGTCAGGCCGGTGACCACCGGCAAAGCATCAGCCGCTTCCCGGTTACCCTCTATTCCGCCTCTGTCAGCTCCGAAAACGATAAAATTGTTATCAGTTTTGGTCTGGGCGTCAATTTTACGGATAAACTGGGTTGTAACACTCGTTTTGCCATCATCACAGAACTTAAAAATGAAAGCAAAACCGACCGGCTTGCCTTTGTTGGCGTGCGGCTGGATGATATAGCCATCAGGGCTGAAATTTCGAACATCCGTTTCCTGGGCAGAATTTCCATCATGCGGTCCGATCCTGTTTATGGAGATGGTTTTGGCGGTTCCATTGTGTTCGGGGTTAAACTGGGTACCGAGGAAGTGGCGGGTTCATGCAAGGCCATTTTTGGCAATGTGAACAGTGCGCGCTACTGGTATTTCGACGCTTCATTGAAGGTGTCGGGGCCCGGTATTCCGCTGGCGCCTGCGGTTGCGCTGAATGGGTTTATGGGCGGTGCCTGGCAAGGAATGCGTCCGCTGGGGCTAAACGAGAAACCACCTGATAATACGGTAGGGGTGAGTGAAAATGGCCGAATTTATGTGCCGGATGCCAATGCAGGGCTTGGGCTGAGGGCCGGGGTTTTCCTCAGCAGCACGGCACCGGGTGCTTTTGAAGCCAATGCCGCACTGGAAATTCAATTTTTAACGGATGGCGGCTTATCCAGCATCAGCTTGTACGGTTCGGCCGAATTTTTAATCAAACCGATCCCTAAAGAACAGTCGGTTTTTACACAGCAGAGCCGTTCGCTCTGCACCCTGCCCAATCCAAGCGAGTGGGTAGCGCAACTTAAACCCAAAGGTGCCCTTGCCGCTGCCATGAAAATTGAATTGGATTTCTATAATAACATCTATACCGCCGACCTGGGAATGTATGTGAATGTTCAAGCTGCCGGTATGGGCCTTGCAGGTTCCTATGATAATGGTTATGCAGGGCGAATGAGCTTCTTTTTCTCACCGACAAACTGGTACGTATGGCTTGGAAATAGCTTAAATCCATTGAGTATCATAGCCAAAATACCCGGAGCGGCTTCAATGAATGCAACTGCCTATTTTATGGCAGGAACCAATGTGCCTGCGGCACCAGAACTGCCTGAGGCAATCGCAAAAGCGGTAGGGCGCGTTATCGCATCGGAGCGAAATACAGAGATGTTATCCAAAGGGGTTGGCTTTGCACTTGGGGCCACCCTGACCTATCAGATTGGGGGAAATTATTCCGATAAAAAACTGGCCATTAATGCCTCGGGATCAGCCCTTGCAGGTTTTGATATTCTGCTTCAGCAGTATCATAGCAGCGTTTATTGCAAACAAACAGGCGATATCCCCGGCGTGAACGGATGGTTTGCACAGGGTAAATTTTATGTGGGAGCAAACTTGAATTTAGGTGCCAGTCTGGGCAGGGCCAGCATTAGAATTGCTAATATGAGTGTGGGTGCAGTGCTGCATGGTCAGGGCCCTCGGCCGGTTTATGCCGAAGGTTTGGCAGGTATCAGTATTAACACGTGGCTGGTAAATTACAATGGCAATATACGTGTGGAAATGGGCAAGAAATGCGATTTGTCGGAGACCAAATACAATGCCATTCTATTGGTGAATATTGCAGAACCGGCGCAAGGCAAGGATATATCCATCCTTGTGCAGCCAAGGGTGCTGTTTACCATTCCTGTGGGAAAGGAATTTCAGGATGTGGATCAGCGGCGGTTGCGGTTTAAGCCCGACCTGATGCTGACGCGTGGTGGTAGTCAGGTTGCCGGAAACTGGATCATTGCAGAAAATGGCGAACAAGCCGATTTTCAACCTGCAGAACCACTCCAGACGTTTAGTGGGCATACCCTGCTGGTTACCATGTACCTCGAGGCATGGATACCCGCTCGATCTGCCTGGGAAAGGATTAAGCAGTCCGGAACGGAAATTATTGAGCAAAAATCAATGAGTTTTACAACGTCAGGAGCCCTGAGAAACATACCGTTGAATAACATTACCCAGGCCTATCCGCAAATCGGTCAGGTTAATCTGCATCGCGATTATTTAGAAAAGGGCTATATAGCGTTAAAGGTTGCTCAGTGGCAATCGCTTTTGTCGCCCGGTACCCGCATTGTTGCAAGATTTGCAGCACAAAACGGAGAATGTAGAGATGCAGCAGTAGAAATTAAAGGGAATACTGCATTTTTCTCTATTCCAAAAACACTTAGCAACAATAAAGTGTATCGCTTTGCATTGCTGCGAAGAAGTGCCAATGCACCATTATTGAATGTAACTTCCGGATTTCAGGAGGGCTCCGTCTCCAATGTAAATGCACAGATGGGCATAAGTCAGCAGGCATCAAGTTTTAATACAAAAACCATAAAAAACGCTGTTAACACTGCCATGCAGCCGCCACAGAATGCTCCTGATCTGTTGCTGTTAAGTTATTTTTTCCGTACGTCAGTTTATCCGAAACCTACAGAAAAATGGACAGATTTTGCGGTCAGTGAAGTTGTATCAACCCCCGAGCAAAGATTGTTGGAGCTGAAGCAGGCCGGTGGAGAATACCTGCAGCTGGCAGAATTGCAACTGCCTGCAGTTGTAATAAAAGCCGAATTGAGCCGGAATTCGTGGTTCAGGCAGTCGGTTTATCCTATTGTTTATGGCTTTTTCTATCGGTTGCCTGCCGGTGTGCGAAGGGGCGTAAACTGGGGCAGGGATACAATCGGTGGGCTAATCCCCAACACAATCAGCGATTTTAACCAACCCGGTATTGAAAAGGTTGAACTTAAGCAAGGGCATTACAGTTCGGGCAAGTATGATTTTGGTAAAACGCCTATCCAGTGCACATATAACGGACTCAAAACCATTGAGTTTGATTTGCAGTCACTCAAATCAAGTTTAGATAAGATCAGTCTTACCATGGATGTTGCCACCCTGGAAAGAATCATTGCCGTAGTTCCAAAGATGCCACCGGCTGATGTAAAACAGGCCGGCAGCATGATGCAGACACCTGCGCCAGTTAAGTTTAACACAGGCAGCAACACAGCCATAAAACAGGGCACCAATCCGCCCGCAGGTCAGGTGGCATTGCGCAATCGGTTGCTGTTAGCATTGAATGCTTTGGCATACCCACCGGCACCGGCAAAAACAGTCATTCCGCTTACCGGTACCTACAAAATAGGTAACGGGCCCGCAGTCTCCCTGAATGTTGGGAAAGGAGGTGCAATATGATTAGGATTTACCTGTTCGTCTTAGGATTGTTTATCTCCATTCCTGTATTGTCTCAGTCGGCAGATTATAATATTCAAGTCCGCCGTTTTTCTGATGCCGCATGGATACGGTGGAATGCGGCGACGCCTGATATTTTTAAGATGCATGCCCCCAAAGGATTTGCTTTGTATCGTACCACGGTAAGCAGGGATGGAATTCCGCTGGAATCAGAAGAGCGCTTTCAACTAAATACGATTCCAATTCGGTGGGACACAACTGCTGCGGATTCAGATACCATGTTGCTTCTCAAAGAATTATTCTTTTTTAGTCCTGCACCAACAGCCGATGTGCAAACAATGCTGCGAAACAAGGAAATGAAGGACCTGGCCTTTATTCAGGGCAGTTTGTGGCTGTTACAGGACTTTAAACGGGCCATGACCTGCGGCCTGGGCTGGGCAGACGGTACCGCAAAAAGTAATGAAACATATTTATATGAATTGAGATTGTGGCAAGATACAGGGAGAATACTGGCAACCCATTATTTGCAACTATTGGATGATCAGGCCGTTCCTGTGGTTTCACTGAAACCGGAACAAGGAAGAAATACGTTACTGAGCATCGAACAAGCGCCTGCTTTCTGGGGTTACCACATAGAAAAAGCGATTGATACGCCATTGATATTTACGCCATTATCTGAATTGCCTTATGTAAATGCGAGTAAATCGCCACAACTGCTGGTGTTGGATTCGCAGAATATTCCCAAAGGGAAAATATTTTACCGAGTTGCCGGCATGGATGCCTTCGGGTTGCGCAGTGCCTGGTCCGATACCTTGCATATTCATGTGTTGCCGGAAATTTATTGCCCCGCCATTGAGAACCTGAAAATGAATGGAGATACTGCCATGGAGTTTTCATGGCTTTTTCCTGACAGTGTAGTGCCGTACCTAAAATCATGGGGTGTGGCCTACTGTAGTGCACCCGACGAAACTTTTAGCGATCTGCAAATAAGCAAAACAGCCATTGGCTGGAAGGCAAAATGGCCGGCCGGATTAGCGTCTATTTACCTTAGACCTTCTTTAACGGATTTAAACAACAAGGAATATTTCGGCCCTATCGCATTTATGCAGCCGATAGATTCCATGCCACCACCCTTGCCGGTGGGCGTTTATGCCCGTTGCGATTCTTCCGGAGTGGTTAAAATCAATTGGAATGCCGCTGCAGGGGCCGCTTTTTACCGTTTATACAGGGCAAACTTCAGGGATGTTGAATTTACAGATCATTCCCATGTCTATTTTACAGATACTTTTTTCTCGGATACGCTGGATTTAAACACACTGCAGGATACTGTGTATTACGCGGTCACAGCCCTTGACAGTCGTTATAATGAATCGGGCCAAAGCATGTTTGCCTGCGCTGTATTTGATAAAATTCCGCCACCGCCACCAGCTTTTTTGGGATATGAACTCACCGAAAAAGGATATATGATTCGATGGACGGGTAGCCGCGATGCGGTATCATACAACCTCCACAAGCTGGGTGAAGATTTGCAAACCATCAGCACAGACAGTGTTTTTTACCTCGATAGCACGGGTAAATCCGAGGAACAGTATACCTACTATCTAACCGCAAAAGACCGCAATGCCAATGTGTCTGAAGCATCGGCAAAACTGGTGCTGCGTTTTCCATACAAATCAGTCATACCTGCGGTACCAAAGCCGGTTTGCTTCAATGATACACAAAAGCGCAAGTGCTATGTGATGTGGGAATATCCCGATCTGCCCAATATTTCTCATTTTAGAATCATGCTAAAATCGCCTGGCAAAAGCAAAACGGTTGCTACGGCTCAGTCGAATGAAAGGCAATACTGCATGCATGGATTTTTGAAATCAGAAGCAGATGAAATTGAAATTATTGCTTACACAAAAGATGGAATGAAAAGCCGATGAAAAACATATTATTTATACTATCGCTGTTTTTGCTGACACCCGTAATGGGGAAACAGCATCACTTGATTAAACTCAATGCCAGCTATACCTGGGGCGATGGGAATGCCGATTTTGTAAAAATCAGGATTCTGTATTTCGAAAAGGGTAAAATGGCTGCCTATGATTCGCTGATTTTGAGAAATACGGCCCAATTAGCATGGAGAAGAGGGTTTGACGGCACGCCGGATTCCATGGTTTTTCAGGTCGTGGACCATAGCAAGCGAATTCCCCTCCAAAACACATTCGCAAAGGCCGGGCAGTTTGAACATTGCAGCGTTATAAATTTTGATAAATTGCTGAACAATGCCAATTGTGCATCGTTCCCCATGAATGAGCTGGGAACACTTTGCGTATCTGTGAATGTTTCCGTTTATGATGATATGGCTTCGAACATGCCAATACGCTCAGGTGCAGGAGAAAATAATTTTTACTGTGAAAATGAAGCCAAAACGTTCACGCTGAGTGCGCCTTGCTACATGAAGTTCAGAACGGCCGGTGCTGTATTGCAGTGGTATGAAAGTCAGAGCAGTCAAGGCCCCTGGCAACCCATCGATACGGGCTGGGTTTGCTATCCGTTTGCCGGCATGAAGCGAAATCGTTTGCCGTTATTTAATCAACAGCGGTTCTATAAACTGGTGTCGGATACTTTCACTGTAACAGGCGTTAAAAACCTCGCAACCGCGGTGTTTGGGCCGGTTGGTTACTACGTTGGCGCTAGCATTGATTCGGTGAGCGTGTATGGTAAAAACTGCCTGGAAACAGCCAAGCGGATTGATGTTACACTATCTGCAGATACATTACATCAGCATATTTCAGGGGTTAATGTCTGGTTGAAAAACCTGAAAGATCCCAGCCCCGGCGGAATGTGGTTTCTGGGCAATGAGAAAAACATAACCAAAATCAACATCAGCAGGGTTGTTGGGCAATTTCATCCCTTGGCTTCCCAAAATGCCGGCAAAGTATTAAACCTGGTAAACGGGGCCTATGCCGTGGGCATTGATTTTACGCCGTGGAATGACTTTGATTGCGGCTTCAGGTGGGATACCGTACTGGTAGACGGTCCCTATGGATTTGATATTGAAACACGCATGCTGCGCGGTGAATCATGTCCCGGTGCCGGTGATGGAAAAT
>JBILTS010000037.1:0-16383 GCA_044371405.1 Bacteroidia bacterium | reverse complement strand
GCATTAAACCTGGCAGATTACGTGGTAACTGAAAGTGGTTTCGGATCGGATCTCGGGGCAGAAAAATTCTTCGATATCAAATGCCGTATGGCCGGACTGCAGCCCGCTGCCACCGTGATTGTTGCCTCATTACAGGCCATCAAACTGCACGGTGGTGCCGGTGAGAAAAACATGCGCGATGTGAATGCAGAAGCCCTAAAAACCGGCCTGCAAAACGTACAGCACCACATTCGCAATGTACAGGCATTCGGGCAAAACGCGGTGGTAAGCATCAACAAATACGGATGGGACACCGAAAATGAAATGAATTATCTCATCGACTGGTGCAAAGACCAAAGCGTAAAAGTTGCCGTGAACGAATGTTTTGTAAACGGCGGCGCCGGTGCTGCTGCTTTGGCTGAAACCGTGGCCGACGTGGTTGACAACAACCCATCAGGGCCTATCAACTATGCTTACGAACTGGGCGATTCCATCGATACCAAAATTGAGAAAGTGGTGAAACGCGTATATGGCGGTTCAGGCATTAAGCTCTCAGGTACAGCCCAAACCAAACTCAAGAAATTTGAAGAACTGGGCTGGAGTAATCTGCCGATATGCATAGCCAAAACCCAGTACAGCTTTAGCGACGACATCAGCATGGGCCCGCTGGCCAAAGATTTCACCCTGCGTGTAGAAGATCTGGTTATCAACGCGGGTGCAGGTTTTGTAGTGGCCATAGCCGGTGATATCATGCGCATGCCCGGTTTACCCAAAGAGCCGCAGGCACTGCACATCAAGCTGGTAAACGGTGAAATTGACGGATTGAGCTGATATTGCCAAAACCCGCTGATTTTTAAATTTCCCATGGTTAACTTTGTCGGTATGAATCCCGGAGATAAACTCTTTTCTTTCAACCTGAAAAATGTAGATGGACAAATGGTGGGCAACTATGATTTCGCCGACAAATACAGTCTGCTGATTATTGTTACCTGCAACCATTGCAAATATGCCCAGTCTTACTGGGGTCGCCTGAAACAACTGGCTAAAAAATACGAAGAAGACAATCTGGGCATGCTGGCCATATGCGGAAACGATGCACAGGCCTACCCTCAGGACAGTTTTGAAAACATGCAGCAGTTGCACAAACAGCTCTCACTTCCCTTCCCCTACCTGCACGATGAAACCCAGGAAGTGATTAAAAAACTGGGCGCTGTGAGAACACCCGAAGCATTTCTGTTCAACAATAACCGCGAACTCGTATACCGTGGTGCCATTGATGACAACTGGGAAAACGAAGCGGCCATCATGCAGGTTTACCTGGAAGATGCAGTTGAGTATAGTCTTGATGGACTTGAAGTAGACTATCCCGAAATAGATGCGGTGGGATGCACCATCAAATGGAAACCCGGCAATGAACCCGGATAATGCCCGTCCAGTTGCCCTGATAACCGGTGCAGGCAGCGGCATTGGCGAAGCATTGGCCTTGGAAGGAGCGAAACGCGGCTTCGATTTGGTCATCATGGGCCGCAACGTCGAAAACCTAAACAAAGTGGCCCATGCCTGCGAAAAACTGGGCGCAAAAGTAGTGGTGGTTTCAGGCGATGTAAGTCACCAGGATGATTGTAAAAAGTTTATCGCTGCCGCAGAGGTTTTACCAGGCAATATAAAAGTGCTGTTCAATAACGCCGGCATCAGCATGCGTGCGGTATTTGAGCACACCGAACCTGAAGTACTGCATCAGTTGATGAACACCAATTTTTGGGGGACGGTTTACTGTACCAAATATGCCCTTCCAAAACTACTTAAAAATGGCGGCTCTGTGGTGGGGGTGTCTTCCATTGCAGGGTTTAAAGGTTTACCGGGCAGAACCGGCTACAGTGCCAGCAAATTTGCCATGCACGGCTTTCTGGAAAGTTTGCGCAACGAGAACCTTAAAAAGAATTTACACGTACTCATTGCCTGTCCCGGCTACACGGCAAGTAACATTCGCAAAACAGCATTAAACAAGGATGGCAAATCACAGTCGGAAACACCCCTGGATGAAAGCAAACTCATGCAACCCGCAGAAGTGGCTACCGCTATTTGGAACAGCGTGGAAAAACGCAGGCTGTATCTGGTGTTGACATTGCAGGGCAAGTTGGCCGTATTCATCAACAAATGGTGGCCCGCCCTGGCCGATAAGCTGGCATACAATGTTATCCGCAAAGAACCGGACAGTCCGTTCGCTTGAAGAATTAATAAGTTGGAATTTTAGAACTTTTTGCTATTTTTGAATAAATCAAACTATGGAAAACCAAACCCTTGACCAACAGCCTGAGGCAAAAGCCATGACAGGCACCATTAAAGTTCTGACCATTCTAACATTTATCGGATGCGGATTAGCATTCATTTCCGGTGTATGGAGTCTATACTCTTCCGGAAAATCAATGGAACAAATTGCTATAATGCAGGAACAGGCCGACCAAATAAGCGAAAGCGGCAATGAAGTTGCAGCCGGAATGGTTATGCAGAGTATTGACATGATCAGAAAGCAATATGAAAATCGCTATTTGTTGCTCATTGTAAATCTGCTGGCTACAGGTCTTTGTCTTTTTGGTGCCCTTGAAATGAGAAAAATGCGTAAAAATGGATTCTATTTGTGGCTAACCGGCGAATTACTGCCCATAATTATTACAGTAGCCATTATTGGTTTCAATCTAATGGGCGGAATTGTACTGGGGGCATCGCTATTGTTTGCGAGTGTTTTCATTGTATTATATGCACTGCAGCTGAAACACATGAGCTAATCTTAAATTATTGAAAACAATGAAAAAGCGGGTTTATCCCGCTTTTTTTATGGCTAACTTTGCGATATGAAAATGAGCGAAATTCTGACTGTATCTTTCACGCTGTTTGCGGTGATTGATATGCTGGGATCAATTCCTGTGATCATCGGGTTGCGCTCTAAATCCATACAAATCAGTCCGCTGAAAGTAACGCTGGCCAGTGCGGTTTTGATGATCGGGTTTTTGCTGGCCGGTGAGTATTTTTTGCAGTTTCTGGGGTTGGATAAAGCTTCATTTGCCCTGGCCGGATCCATTGTGATGTTTATTCTGGGCCTGGAAATGGTACTGGGAATTGATTTTTTCAGAACCGACCCTGACGCACCCGGCGGCAGCGTGGTGCCCGTGGCCTTCCCTATCATTGCCGGTTCCGGAACATTAACGACCATTTTATCTTTAAAAGCCGTTTACAACGAATGGGTTATCGGCATCGGCATAGCAGCCAACCTAGTATTTATTTATATAGCTCTTCATAGCAGCGGCTGGCTGGAAAAGAAAATCAGCAAGGCGGGGCTGCTCACCATCCGAAAATTCTTTGGGGTGATTCTGCTGGCGATTGCGGTAAAGATATTTAGAGGGAATTTGTGATTGGTTTAAACCCAACTTTTGCGGGTTTTTTATACTGAATAATCATTACATACATATATTTGCCATGCTATGGAAAACACCAACCCGCAAGGCAACTTCAGTAATGCCACACCCACTTTGGCCCTTCCTAACTCAACAGCAGTGCTCGTTTTGGGAATTTTATCTATTGTTTTATGTTTTTGCTATGGCATTATTGGTTTGATTCTGGGAATTATTGCACTTAGTCTTTCATCTAAAGACCTGCAGCGCTATAATCTCAATCCGGGACAATACACCGTTTCCAGCTACAACAATTTAAAAGCGGGCAGGGTTTGTGCCATCATCGGCACAGTGTTGAGCAGTATGTATTTTATCATCATTATCATTTACATCATTTTTGTGGGATCATTGGTTTCCATGGGCTCATTGTATCATCTTTGAGCAAAGAAAATCTCCCATCATTTTTTCTTACCTGTCCATCCAAAAAGTGGATAGGCATTGAGTGTCCAGGTTGCGGCATGCAGCGTTCCTGGTATACGCTTTATAAAGGCAACATCAAGGAATCATGGCAATACAACCCAGGCGGTATCACGTTCCTTATGTTACTGATTTTTACAGCACTTCACTTAAAATTTGCCTTTAAACACGGAGCCAAATTTATACTGTGGGGATTTATTGCCACCGCTGCGCTCATGTGGGGAAACTTTTTTTTAAAACTGCTTTAGCTTATAATTCCTATACTCCCCTGGCCGCCAGCCCGTTAGTTTCTCAATCCCATGCAGAATACGGCTTTTCAACCCCATGTTTTTGCGGGAAATATCAAAATCAAACTTCCAGTTCATGCGGGCAATCCGCTCGTGCATTACTGCAGGATGCGTGCCACCGAATGGCTTTAAAGAATCAATACTGCTGTAATCGAAGGTAGCGGCAGTTGCCACATGCTTTTTCATGTATTCATCGTCGTGCCACATGCGGTGAAACTGCATTTGCTTTTGCTGTTGGGCATCCGGATGTTTCACCCAGCCGTAATGATACATATTGGCGCCACATGCCGCCACTGTGAGTTTATCGTTCGGCAATTTTCTGAAACCCTGCGCATCCCGATAGCTGAAAATTTCAGGGCTGTTGCGTATCACACGAATTTCATGCCGGTACCAGCGCCTGGAATCGCCCACATAATCGTAACTGCCATAAAAGTGCAGGTAATCAAAAAGCAAACCCTCCACTTGCGGATTGTTCAAGTGCTTTTCCATCGCTTTGCGAATCAGCGGAAGATCGTTTTCATGCACACACTCATCGGCCTGTATGTAAAACAACCAGTCTGCCTTGGGATTTACCGCCGCTTTGGCCTTGTCTGTCTCTGCTGCCAACACACGCCCGCCTGTTCGCAGGGAATCATCCCACACGGTTTCAATGATTTTTATTTTGGGGTGGTTAAATGACTTTACAAATTCCAGGGTTTCATCATCGCTGTTGCCCACGGCAATGATAAACTCATCGCATAAATCAAGGATACTAAAGACAGCTTCCTTGAGCGGATAATCCGCCCTAACCACATTTCTTGCTATGGTAAATCCGCTTACGTACATCTTAATAATGCCTGTTGGTGGGAGCAGGACTCACCGGCAGCCAGCGTTCGTCTAAACGGCGGGTGTATCGTATTTCCATATCTTCCATAATCTGTATGGTTTCGGCACAAAACTCAAAACCCTTGCCTGCAATCATCTTCACCCCCATGCTCTCTTCATTGTCCATGAGATGAATCCACAACGTACACTTACCAGGATACTGCATCAGCACCGTCTCCAGCGCAGTGGCCTTGCCTTTCAGCATTTCGTTCACATCCATATCCACCTGCACACTTTTAATCAGTCCCTCTTTCTGAATATCGCTGGACAAAACCATTTCATGGAAACGGGTGTAGGTCTTTTGGTTACGCTCACTATACTCAAAACTGCCCTTCACCACCAGGATATAATCCTTACCCAGCAAGGGTTTAAACTTAAGATAATCCTTTCCAAACAGGGCAAATTCATGGCTTCCTGAGTAATCCATCATCGTAAACCTGCCATAGGGTTCTCCCTTCTGGCTGATCGTTTCCCGGCTGGAGGTTACAATCCCCATTACCACAAAGTTGCTATTGGATGTGCGGTTCTGCATTTCAGCCAGCTCTTTCAGGTCGCAGGTTTTGATCATATCATACTCGAACCGCAGGGTATCCAGTGGATGCTTGCTAAGGAAAATTCCCACCACTTCTTCTTCCTCCCGCAATTCTTCCAGCAGGGGCATGCGCTCTACCTCGGGCAGCTTGGGCTCACGGGGCACTGCGCTGTCTTCAGCACCACCAAACAGACTCCCCTGGCCCGACAATTTATTGCTCTGCACCGTGGCACCAAATCTTAGGGCCAACTCAATACCACTTTTTCCGTCTTCCTCTCCTTTAAAATACTGGGCCCTGTGGTAGCGGGTATCAAAATCAAATGCACCGGCTTTGGCCATGGATTCAAGACTTCTTTTATTGAGGGCACGCTGGTTTACACGACTGGCAAGGTCAAACAAACTGCTGAACGGCCCGTTGGCATCGCGCTCTGCCAGAATTTCTGCTACGGCACCTTCACCCACATTCTTCAATGCACCCAGCCCAAAGCGAATTTCGCCCCGGGGTGTTACCGTAAACATGGTTCGGCTTTCATTGATGTCAGGGCCCAGCACTTTCACCCCAATACGATTACATTCTTCCATATACTGGGTAATTTTCTTGATATCGCCCATGTTGCTTTTCAGCACTGCTGACATAAACTGTGGCGGGAAATTGGCTTTCAGGTAAGCCGTTTTGTAAGCAATATCTGCATAGCACGTACTGTGTGATTTATTGAATGCATACGCCGCAAATTCTTCCCAGTCGCTGTAAATCTTCTCCAGCTTGTCCTGCGGATAACCATTTGACAATGCCCCTTCCATGAACACACTTTTCAGCTGATCGATGATGGCCTTGTTTTTCTTACCCATGGCTTTGCGCAGCTCATCGGCTTTGCCTTTACTGAATCCTGCAAGTTTCTGGCTCAGCAACATCACCTGCTCCTGATACACCGTAATTCCATAGGTTTCTTTCAGGTATTCTTCCATTTCGGGAAGGTCATACTCTACAGGTTTACGTCCGTGTTTACGGTCAATAAAATCAGGAATGTACTTTAGTGGGCCCGGACGATACAGGGCATTCATCGCAATAAGGTCTCCAAACTGGGTGGGCTTCAAATCCCGCATGTATTTCTGCATCCCGGGACTTTCAAACTGAAATATGGCGCCGGTTTCACCACGTTGAAACAATTCAAAGGTTTTGACATCATCCAGGGGAATTTGCTCCAAATCGATGTCAACACCCAGGGTCTCCTTGATAATCCGCACCGCATCTTTCATGATGGTGAGGGTACTGAGCCCCAGAAAGTCCATCTTTAACAGTCCGGCTTTTTCAATCTGGTTAACGTCGTACTGCACCTGCATCCAGGGCGAATCCTTGCTGCGGGCAACGGGCACCACATCATCTATATCCTGCGATGCAATGATGATTCCGCAGGCATGAACACCCGTTCCACGAACGGAACCTTCGAGTTTTTCGGCGTCTTTCAGCACCTGTGCTTCCGGAGTGTTGCTATTGTATATGCTTTGCAGCTGCCGGATGTTATCTCCGTCTTCGGGTCGGAGGTTGTTTTTTTCATCTTTCACCAGGTTTTCAGGCGGCTGATGCAGCAATTGCTCCAGGTCAATATTGCCGGGCACCAGCTTTGCCAGATAATCCGTCTGGGGCAAGGGCAAGTCAAGCACCCTACCCACATCGCGTATGGCCGATTTGGCCGCCATGGTGGAATAGGTAACAATCTGAGCAATTCGCCTTTCGCCGTATTTTTTTGCCACATACTCAATCACCTTATCACGGCCGGTATCTTCGAAGTCAATATCGACGTCGGGCATGCTCACCCTTTCCGGATTGAGGAAACGTTCGAAAAGCAAATCATAGCGAACAGGATCCACATTGGTGATGCCCAGGCAATAAGCCACCAAACTGCCAGCCGCTGAGCCACGTCCAGGCCCTACCCACACATCCATGGCACGGGCGGCGGAGGTAAAGTCCTGCACAATCAAAAAGTAGCCGGCAAATCCCGATGACGTGATGGTATTCAACTCAAACTCCAGACGCTCCGTAATTTCTGTTGGTATCATTTCGCCATAACGTCTGCGAGCTCCTTCAAATGAGAGGTGCCTTAGGTAGTCGTTCTGATCTGTAAATGGTTCCGGCATTGCATAATTGGGCAGTACAATATCCCTGTCAAGCTTGGGCGGCGTGATGGTGTCCAGCAGCAAATTGGTATTATCAATGGCCTCCGGAATATCGCTGAACAGTTGCATCATTTCCTCTGTTGACTTGAAGAAAAACTCATCATTGGGAAATCCGAAACGGTAACCTCTGCCGCTCTCTTCATCGGTAGCTTTTGGCGTGCTTTGAAGAGAGCCGGTGTTTACGCACAGCAAGATGTCGTGGGCATTGGCATCGCGCTTATCGGTATAGTGGCTGTCGTTGGTGGCGATAATCGGAACATTGTATTTTCTTGCAAACCGAATCAGGGTCTGGTTGATATCCTCCTGTGATATACCCGTCCCGTCTAGATTCTTAAGGTTGTGGCGCTGCAATTCCACATAATAGTTTTCTCCAAAAATATCCAGCCATTCACAAAAGACCTTTTCAGCCGCCTCCTCACCTTTCCACAATATGGTTTGGGGCACTTCCGCACCAATGCAGCAACTGGTAGCTATCAGGCCTTCCTTGTATTGTTTTAGCAATGATTTATCTATGCGGGGATATTTGCTGTACATGCCTTCCAGGTAACCCAGCGAGCATAATTTTGCCAGGTTGGCATATCCTTGCTGATCTTTTGCCAGTATAAGCTGATGATAACGTTTGTCTTTGGTTCCCTGCCCAAACTGCTTTTGAAAGCGGTCTTCCACAAGGTAAAATTCACAGCCAATAACCGGGATTAAGCCCTCCTTTGTTACGGCCTGATAAAATTCAAATGCCCCAAACATATTTCCGTGGTCAGTAATAGCAATGGCGGGCATCCCGTCGGCCTTGGCTTTTTTAACCAGACTTTTTATCGGTGCAGCCCCATCCAGCAGGGAATATTGTGTATGAACATGTAAATGAGAAAAACTTGGCATAAAATTACTCTTGCGGGAACTTTCGAAATTACAAAACCAACCGAGTAAAAATAAGGGTGTGGAGAACTTGAGAATTAATTACAAAAAGGCAGTTATTATGCCGCTTCCAAAGAAATGTACACACAAAAAATTGTGTTTTCTTTTTAGCACAGCTTTAATTACTTTTGAGCCATATGGGCAAGAACATCAGTGAACTTTCAGGGCGCAAAGGATTGGAGGAAAACCTTTTCGAACAGATAGGCAGGATCACCAAAGAATCAGATCACGACCGCACGGAACGCCTTGAGAAACTGGCAGATGAATTTTTGATTGGTAAAGCCAATATTTACGGCGCCGCCAGTTTTTATGATTTTACCCGTGAAGAAAACAAAGGAAAAGAAATTTATGTATGCAATGGCAGTGCCTGTCTAACCGCTGGAACACAGGACAATTTGCATGCATCCATTTGCAATAAATTTGGTGCAGAAAAAACCGGTGAAATGGTATGTCTGGGGCGATGCCATGAAAACAATGCCTTCCATTACAAAAACCGTAATTATTCGGGCAACGACATAAACCACCTGGATGAAATCATAGCCGGAACCTATACAACCAAAGAAAAATATCACGTAGGAGCCACCGGCAACCCCATGCTCACCTTGCCTTACGGCGATATTGAAAGCTACTACCAAATCTGGAAATCGGCCCTGCAAACAGATAAAGACGCGCTGCTCCATGAGATTAGGGAAAGCAACGTTCGCGGTCGTGGCGGAGCGGGTTTCCCCATGGCATTTAAGCTGGAAAGCTGCAAAAACACGCCCGGCGATACCAAGTTCATTGTTTGCAACGCCGATGAAGGAGATCCGGGCGCTTTCAGCGATCGCTACCTGCTGGAAGAACGTCCGCATAGCGTACTCATGGGCATGATGATTGCCGGCTATATCATGGGTGCTTCATGGGGTGTACTGTATATCCGGGGTGAATATCCCGAAGCTGTTGAAATTTGCGAGACCGAAATTCAAAAGCTGCATCAGGCAGGGTTTATTGGCAAAAACATCATGGGCACGGGCTTTGACTTTGATTTCAAAGTAATAAAAGCCCAGGGTGCTTATATATGCGGAGAAGAAACCGCTTTATTGAGCTCCATTGAAGGACAAAGGCCCGAAGTGCGGGTGCGTCCGCCCTACCCCACGCAGCATGGCCTTTTCAATAAGCCCACCGTGGTAAACAACGTAGAAACCCTGGCTTGTTTACCGTGGATTTTACAACATGGAGGTAAGGCGTTTGCTGCCATTGGCAGGGGCAAAAGCACCGGAACCAAGCTCATTTCGCTGGATGGCCATTTCAATCGTCCCGGATTGTATGAAGCCGACATGGGAACCCCGCTAAGGGTGGTTATTGATGAGCTGGGACAAGGATTCCGGGTTCCGGTGAAAGCCATGCATATCGGCGGCCCGCTGGGTGGTTTGGTGCCGGTTAGCAAAATTGATGAACTCACCCTAGATTTTGAGAGCTTCAATCAGGCCGGGTTTTTGCTGGGACATGCCTCCGTGGTATGCATTCCACAGGAATTTCCTTTGGCCAAATATATAGAACATTTGTTTGAATTTACGGCCCACGAAAGTTGCGGAAAGTGCTTCCCATGCCGCTTAGGCAGCACCCGTGGAAAGGAAATGTTCCAAAAAGCCCTTAACGAGAATTATAAAATAGAGCGAACGCTGCTCAATGACCTACTGGAAACGCTTGAAACCGGCAGTTTGTGCGCGCTGGGCGGTGGCTTGCCTTTGCCAGTGAAAAATGCGCTGCAGTATTTTGAGGATGAACTCAAGCCTTATCTGGCTTAAAGATAACTTTTTATCAATTGAGTATTTTTACTCAATGCATTGAGTATTTTTGTAATTTGCTGTATTTTAATTATTTATAAGCGTTTTTATTGGCGCTTAATGCCTTTTTTATGAAAAAACTTATTCTTCGGCTTGCCTTTAAACTCTGATTTTGCGGATGGCTGTGCCTGAGAAATTCCGGGAGGATTGTCCATCACATTCACCTGCATTTCCATCAATTGCTCTATGCGTTTGAACTTTCCATTTTCTTCGGGACTCACAAACGTATATGCCTCGCCCTTGCTTTCTGCGCGGGCGGTTCTGCCAATTCGGTGAATGTAATCTTCAGCATCGCCGGGCACATCGAAGTTTACAACCATTCCTATGTCTTCAATATCTATGCCTCTGGAAAGCACATCAGTGGCCACCAGCACGGGCAATCTGCGGCTGCGGAACGCCCTAAGCACTTCTTCCCTTTCTTTTTGTTCCAAATCGGAGGAAATGCTTTTTGCATTCACCTTTGCTTTTTGCAAATCGCGCTCCAGCTGACGGGCCTTGGCTTTGGTGCCGGTGAATATGATAACCGATGGCAAATTTTTCTCTTTCAGAAGCCATACGGCCACAGCGTTTTTGTCTTTATCATACACCCGAAACACCCCTTGGGTAACCCTTTCAGCCGGCTTGGAAACCGCAATGCTGATTTCCTTGGGCTCATGCAGCAACTTGGCCGCAAACTGCCTGATTTTAGGGGGCATGGTGGCCGAAAACATCAGCGTTTGGCGTTTTTTTGGTGCCTTGCCGATAATTTTCAGGATATCCTCCACAAAACCCATATCCAGCATGCGGTCGGCCTCATCCAGAATCAGGTGACGCAAGTTTTCAAGTTTCAGATTGCCCATATTCAGGTGGGCAATCAATCGTCCGGGTGTTCCAATGACCACATTGGCGCCGTGCAACAGGGCTTTTTTCTCCTGTTCAAAGCTGATACCATCCGTGCCACCGTACACTACTTGTGATGTAATGTTGGTATGGTAACAAAAACCCTGCAATGCCTGATAAATCTGTAAGGCGAGCTCCCGTGTCGGAACAATAATGAGCGTATCGGTAGCCGCAATCGGGTCCCAGACCATTTTATTCAGCACAGGAAGCAAAAATGCGGCTGTTTTCCCTGTTCCGGTCTGAGCACATCCTATAAGGTCGTTTCCGTCAAGTATAATGGGGATGGCCATTTCCTGAATGGGTGTGGGCGTTTCAAATCCCATATCATCCAACCCATCTTGAATTTCGTATTCAAATAAAAAATCGTGAAAATGCAAAGTAAGAATCTTCTCCAAAGGTAACTAAAATAAAGTTAACTACTGTTTGCGTCTGGGTAAAACATGATTAACCCTGTAGACACATTCCATGGGCTGTGAATTGCAGTTTGATTGATTTATGTTAAATTGCAAGTGTTATTGCCACAAAGCCATGACTTTTGACTTAAAAAACACAACATCCGGAAACATTTCCAACCGTGAAGGAGCCGATTCGGGCAGCAGCAACAATCAGCGCAGGCCTGAAACCGATAAAAAGTTCGCATTCATTGACGGCGAACAGCACGAAATCAAAGACGGTGAAACCATTCTGCAATTTGTTCGCCGCATACATGGTAAAGAACTCGTTCCCACCCTTTGCGATGCACCCAACCTGGAACCCTTCGGATCCTGCCGCGTATGCAGCGTGGATGTAGCCCTCACCGAAAATGGAAACTGCAAAAGTGTGGCGAGCTGTCATACGCCTGTGATGCCGGGCAGCTATATCTATCCAAGCAGTGAACGCATTCAGAAACTGCGTAAAAACATCATAGAGCTGGTGCTCACCGACCACCCGCTGGATTGCCTTACCTGCGAAGTAAACAACAACTGCGAATTGCAGGAAGTGGCCGCCAAAGTAGGCGTGCGCAAGGTTCGTTACCCCGAAGGCAAAACCCACCTCGACCGCGAAAAAGACCTCAGCCATCCTTACATGACCAGCGACATGAGCAAGTGCATCAACTGCTTCCGCTGTGTGCGTGCTTGTGAAGAAGTGCAGGGACAATTCGTGCTTAGCATGGCCGGACGTGGTTTTGAAAGTCATATTGTAAAAGGCAGTGAAGTAAACTTCTTCGAAAGCGATTGCGTGAGCTGCGGTGCCTGCGCCCAGGCCTGCCCCACCAGCGCCATCAGCGATGTTTTTGAAAGCAAAAGTGTTGCCAATACCGAAAAAACCCGCACCATCTGCACCTACTGCGGTGTAGGCTGCAATCTGGAAGTAGCTTCGGTAAACGGCAAAGTAAAAAGCATTCAGGCACCATTCGATGCAGAAGTGAACCAGGGGCACACCTGCCTGAAAGGCCGCTTTGCTTTTGGATTCTACAACCACCCCGATCGCCTGCGCACGCCTCTCATCCGCAGAAACGGAGAACTTCAGCCCGCCACCTGGGACGAAGCTTACGATTACATCGCATCAGAACTTACCCGCATTAAAACCCAGCATGGCCCCGATTACATCGCCGGCATCAGCAGCGCGCGCTGCACAAACGAGGAAAACTACCTCATGCAGAAGTTTATCCGTGCAGTGATTGGAACCAACAACATCGACAGCTGCGCCCGTGTGTGCCACTCTCCCACAGCCCTGGGCATGCAGAGAACCTTCGGCACCGGTGCAGCCACCAACAGCATCATCGATTTAAAATCCACAGATCTCATCATGGTTATCGGTGCCAACCCCACCGAAGGTCACCCGGTTACAGGAGCCAAACTCAAGCAGTTTGCCATGAAAAAGCCGGCCATTGTGATTGATCCCCGCAGAACCGAGCTGGCCCGCTACGCCAAATACCACCTGCAGCTTCGCCCCGGAACCAACGTAGCATTGCTGAATATGATGCTCTACTACATCATGAGTGAAGGGCTGGAAGACAAGGATTTCATCCAAAACCGCACTGAAGGTTACGATGAGTTCCGCGAAAAGGTGCTGAAACTGGATTTGGACGAAGCCGAAAAAGTAACCGGCGTGGACCGCAACCTGGTGCGCGAAGCTGCCATGGCCTACGCCAAAGCACCTAATGCCATGAGTTTCCATGGTTTGGGTGTTACTGAACATTCGCTGGGAACCTTCACCGTAATGCAAATTGCGGATTTGGCTATGATTACCGGCAACATTGGCCGTCGTGGTGTGGGTGTAAATCCCCTGCGCGGACAAAACAATGTGCAAGGTGCAGCCGACATGGGTTGTCAGCCCCATCAGGGCGCGGGTTACCTGGATGTAACCATCCCCGAAAACCACAAGAAATACGAAGAATTTTACGGGGCCAAATTGCCCGATTACATCGGCTACAAAATACCGCAGATGTACGATGCTGCCTTAGCAGGCAAGCTCAAGGCCCTGTGGCTGATGGGCGAAGATGTGGTACAAACCGATCCCAATACCCACCATGTAAAAGCCGCATTGGATCAGCTGGATTTGATTGTGGTGCAGGAAATATTCATGACAGAAACCGCTAAAATGGCCCACGTGGTTCTGCCCGCGGCTTCCTTCCTTGAAAAAAGCGGAACATTCACCAACGGTGAACGCCGCATTCAGCGTGTTCAGCAAGTAGTAGAGCCACTGAAGGGAACCAAACCCGATGGCCAGATCATGGTGGAAATCATGAACCATATGGGATATGCACAACCCGCCTACCACCCCGATACCATGCTGCAGGAGATTTCGCAGATTGTGCCCTTCTTTGCCGGCGTAAAATGGAACGAACTGGGCGACAACGGCAAGCAATGGCCCGTAGCGCCGGACGGCTCGGATACCGAAATTCTGCACACCGACAGCTTCAAGCGCGGCAAGGGCAAGTTTATTGCGGCAGAATGGCGCGAAACCAATGAGATTGTGAAACACGGGCAGGAGTTTCCGTATATCATCACCACCAACCGCGAACTGGAGCATTACAACAACGGCACCATGACGCGCAGAACCGGCAATGTAAAAATACTGACTGAGGATGTGCTGCTTATTCACCCCGAAGATGCCGCCCGCCACGACATTCAAAGCGGAGACATGGTTTGCGTAATCAGCGCCAGAGGCAAGGTGGACATTAAAGCGAAAGTAACGGACCAGGTAAAACCCGGCGTATTCTCCAGCACCTTCCACTTCCCCGAAATTGCGATGAACAACATCACCAGTTCTGAGTGCGACACCGATGCCATGTGCCCTGAATATAAGGTTGTGGCCTGCACCATCCGCAAAAGCAAAGGGCAGTATAAAGAACAGCCCGCAGTGGATTTGGTGTGAGGATGCCGGATTGGCAATCCATGAGCAGGATTGAACTGCTCAAGCCAAACAAAATAGAGGATCTTAGCAAATAAGCGCGAGTACACTAAAAATACCAAATTGGATTGTTTCATTCTAAATAAAATAAATCCCAAATTAGAATTCCGTTTGAATTCTGATGACAGCTACCTATTAATCCGAAGTGTTAGCTTGCTATTGCCAGAAAAACCTGACGAAAATTGGCCTGAACTTATTTCCAAGGTTACATTACTAGCTACATTAGAATATACTGTTTTTGTCGACTCGCAAGGACAATTTATTGACGAAAGAAATAAGCAATTAATAATTTCGTTGTTCCAAAATTCACAAAAGTTAGAACGAATTATTAATCTAAATATACTAATAAAAAATGAGACATTCTTTTTAGGTATTAATTCAGATCAGAAATCCTATCAGAAATTAAAAATAGAACTAAATGATATAGATGAAATTGACGGCAGATATGCTTTTGAATTCAATATTGAAAAATATAATTTAGTTGATTAAGACACTTCCGATTCTATTAACTTCTGCGCGACAGCTAAATCGGGAGACAGCCCTTATTCCTTTCGTTATTCAACAGCAACATGGTCGGGCTCAAACTCAAGAAATCGGGAATAAGAATTTATAATTTGTTCGAATTGGGCTATCTTTGGATTGCGGTATTTTTCTGTGAATAAAACGAAATTACACCCTTCTTAAAACCTCGCACTGAACATTTAACTATTTATGATTAACGGATTTGTATTGGAAATCAATAACGAAATTGGAATTGAATATGAAATTCCTTTGTTCCTTGATTTTACTTTACCTGATGGATTGTCAATAAGGGCCCACAATAGCAATTATGATTATCAATCGTTGCATTTAATGGCAAAAATCCAGGGTTTTAAGGGGAGTGGGTTTAAAACCACTTTCCCTACTAGCGTCAAAATTCTAAATAACAACCAATTTCAAGAATTTGAATTTGATAATTTCTATCCGGATTTCACGGTTTATATTGATGGCTTTGAAAATTACATCTCCATTATCATTCCGCCATTTGCTAATGGATTATTCCAACTCATGCCATACTTTGAATGAGTAATAAACGAAAAACCCAGTTTCGGCCAGCAACCTGCAGATTGGTTGAACCCTTAGACCATTTTAAACAATACAATGCACAAACATTTAATAATATTATTTTTAGTATTTTCTGTTCTAACCGCCCACGGACAGAAGGCGGATTCGTTGAATCAACAAGCAAAAAAATACATAGAAACGCAGCAATTTGACAAAGCGGTTCCGTTGCTTAAAAAATCAGCCGCATTGGGAAATGCGGAAGCTCAGTATAATTTAGGGTACAGTTATCAGGTCGGTATTGCAGTCAAAAAAAATCAGGAAAAGGCCATTGAATGGTATATGAAATCCGCCGAACAAGGATTTAATGATGCCTTGTATCATCTGATGATGGCGTATGGCAATGGCGATGGTGTGGAACGAGACCCTGAAAAAGCATTTGCATACGCCCTGAAATGTGCCGAAAACAACGATGGAACCTGTATGTGGAATGTTGTGAACTGTTACTACACGGGAATGGGCACTGACAAAAACATCGATAATATGCTTGAATGGGCTATACGGCTTGGTAAATTAGAAAACCCTGAAAACCTATCTAAAAGCGGCTATATCACTTCAACACGGCT
>JBILTS010000036.1:0-16563 GCA_044371405.1 Bacteroidia bacterium | reverse complement strand
AAGTATGGTGAAGAAATGTTCGAAAAACACATTGTTTATATTTCGAAAAGCACTTCCCCCGCCTTGATGTGTTCCCAGCGTTATCCAGAGCCAGTTTAGGAAAGAATATACCGATACCACAAAAATCAGGGGAATTAATAATGAAGCAATGGTTTTTTTGATTTTTATAAAACGTTCAACTCCTTCTGCTTCCGCATGGCTCAGAACTTCCGGAACAAATCGCTTTGCCCCTTCTTTCCTGAATAAATATATCAAATAAAATAGTATGAGTGAAGCAATTAAATCATAGGTAAATTGCAAATCATACTTTATTTTAAACCAGTCCGTGGTTAGTGACAGCGAAGAAAAATCTTTAAAAAGTCTGCGGATGATGATGAGTACAATAATTTCATATTGCTTACCGATATATGTGGTAAAAGATTTGGGTAAGTAAAATATCAGCAGGTACACTTCATAAATAAGAATAAATGAAAATGGGGTATAAATAGCTGCTATCGGGCTGGATAGCAGTTCATTTTCATTGCCGGAATACAAGATTCCAAAATCTGTAAGTAAAATTAAAAATAGGTGGACGATGAAACTAAAAATGGCAACATTAAGCACAATTCTTTCGCTTTTTTTTCTGCTATCTTCCGAGAGCAAAAAATTGAAATATTTACTAAAAGCGCGGGCGCTTGTCATTAAATATTAACAAAAAATAAGAAAAAATGTTTGGTTTTCAGTAATTTACAAATTAAAGACGTTTTAGTCTAAATTCTGACCCCAACTTTCCAATTCATCTTCACTCCACAAACCTGGAAAGAAAATGCGTTTCTGGTATTTGGGATGCATGTATTTCTGCCAGTCGCTGCCACCGGTGGCTTCCGCATTCCCGAGGTATTTACGTGCCGCATTCAAATGGGCCATTACCCAGGTTACATTTACAGTATAGTCGTAATGCCGCATGGCTTTCACCAGGGTTTCGTCGTTGCGTTCGCTTTCAGGCAATGCCTGGTAAATATGCCACAGGTTGCCAGTGCGGTTTTTATCAATACAATCTAAAAATTCGGCTTTGTATTTCTTTTCAAAATTGCTCAGCAGGGCTGACTTCTGTCCTGTTTGATGGTTTTTTCCCGCTGCTTGCCAATACAAATGTTCAAATGCGTTTTCTGTATTGGATGCATCCAGACCATCGCGGTATCTGCGATCTACTAAATTAATCACATCGGTGCTGGCAAATTCAATCAGGCGGTATTGTCCGCTTTGAAAGCCACTGGCAGGTGTTAGGGTATCGCGAAATTTCATGTACTGCTCCTTTTCCATGCCATCGCCCATGATGCTGAAGGATTGGGAAAGCATATCGAAATAGCGGCTTATCCTGTCAAGATGAACTGAAAATTTTGCGGTGCTTAATCCGGGCTCCTGTACCTGTCCAATCTCCCAAAGCACCATTTTAAACAGCAGTTCGTTGATTTGGTGATACATGATGAACACCATTTCATCAGGCAGGTTGGTGCGTTTTACTTGCAATCCCAGCAGGGCTTCTACCTGTATATAATCCCAATAGGTAATGGGTTCTGCGTGCAATAACCCACTCAAATGCACATCGGGGTTTTGGCCCATGGCATGGTATTTTTCATCAATGGCTTTGAGCAGTTCTTCTCGGTTCATGGCAATCAGTTTAAAGAAATTTTAGGAAGCCCTATTTCGGCCGTATTGTAAAACAGCAAATCATGAATTTTGGGGCGTAAATATGGCATAATGGGCATTTGGCCGAGAATTTCCATCACTTCCATTTCATCTTCGGCTTCTATATGGCACCACCAGCGGGTTCTGTCTTCGCTAACGGCATAGGTTAATATTTTTTCCTCCGCAAATAACCGCTGCACTACCTGCATATGTTCCGGTATGAGTTGCATGAACTCAGGGGTTAGTTCGGGAATATCACTTTCAACAATAAATACTGCCATAAATTATGCCCTGAATGTTATATGCTGAAGCGTTGATGTAACCTGAGTATACCCTGTAACATTGCCTGCAAAATTTTTATTTTCGTTGACCAGATAGGCATTAAGCTCGGTTTTTTCCTCTTCTGAAAGAATATTAAGCATTTCCAGCACCTGCTGCGCCACATTGTACTGCGGTCCCATGCGGCCATCGTCTATCTTAACACAAACGCCCAGTCCTTTTTGCGGAATGGCCATGCTGTAAACCCCGTCTGCTCCGGTTTTACCGATTACTTTACCTTTTGCAACCCGCATCAGATCCGTGCAGTAGCGTTTGCTACCGGCCACCATTTCCGGGTATGTGGCTACCGCTTCGCAAATGAGGGCACAGGCCCGGGTGATGTTGTCATCGCCAAACTTTTCGGGAAACAGCAGATTTTTATAGGCAATGGCCTGATTCAATACCGGCATGGCAAAGATGGGTGCTGAACAACCATCCAGTCCTGTGATAAGCTCCGCTTCATCCATTTCATGAAACAGCGCTGTAATGCGCTTAATTTCTTTGTGTAAGGGATGCTCAGCAGATAGGTAATCTTCGGTAGATGCGTCATGAAACTTACACCAGGCCAAAAACCCACTGTGCTTGCCGCTGCAGTTGTTATGAATGGCCCCCGGCTCCTGATTGGCCTTAATCAATGCCACAAAGTCTTTTTTATTCGTGGGCTGCTGTGCCCCGCAACCGAGGTACTCCTCTCCCATGCCAATCTTGGCAAGGATAGATCTGGCGGTTTCCACATGCATGTTCTCTCCATTATGGCTGCCACACATTAGTGCCAATTCCTTGAGCGTGAAACCAAAATGATCGAATGCACCCGAGGTAATCAGCGGAATGTGCTGAAACAGTTTAAGTGCTGAACGGGGGTAACAAACCTGCTGCACATCGCCCAGAAATGCTGTGATGTTACCTTCTTTATCTACTATGCATACAACACCGCGGTGAAAGCTCTCTACGATGCCTCCTCGGGTGTGATGAACTAAAACTGGGTTGGTTTCCAAACTCACGATTTGCTTTGCTCTAACTGGTGTTGTGCCAGCAGATACAACACTGCCATGCGCACCGCTACACCATTTTCTACTTGTTGTAAAATTATACTGTTGTTGCCATCAGCCACCTCGCTGCTAATCTCCACGCCCCTGTTGATGGGCCCGGGATGCATGATGACAATTTCCTTATCCAGCTGATTAAGGATGCTTTGTGTTAATCCATATTGCATGCTATACTCCCTTAAACTTGGGAAGTATTTAATATCCTGCCTTTCCAACTGAATGCGCAGCATATTGGCCACATCGCACCATTGCAGGGCTTTTTGCAGGTTGTGTTCCACTTTCACACCGAGGTCTGCAATGTATCTGGGAATAAGCGTTTTTGGACCACACACCATAACGTCGGCACCCAGTTTCTGCAGGCAAAAAATATTGCTCAAGGCCACACGGCTGTGCAGGATATCGCCCACAATCACTACTTTTTTGCCATACACCGAACCCATTTTTTCGCGAATGGAATAAGCATCGAGCAGGGCCTGTGTGGGATGTTCATGGGTTCCGTCGCCTGCATTCACGATTTGTGCATTCACGTGCCTTGCTAAAAACATACAGGCACCCGGAGCAGGATGTCTCATCACCAGCATATCCACCTTCATGCTGAGGATATTATTCACCGTATCAATGAGCGTCTCTCCTTTTTTTACCGATGATGTAGAGCTGGAGAAGTTAACAATATCTGCACCCAGGCGTTTTTCGGCAAGTTCGAAGGAAACACGGGTGCGGGTAGAGTTTTCGAAAAAGAGATTGGCGACAGTGAAATCGCGCAGTGAAGGGGTTTTCTTCACCGGGCTATTGAGTAATTGCTTAAAATTATCTGCCGTTTCAAAAATCTGCTGTATGCTTTCTTCCGAGAGCCCTTTGATTCCGAGGAGATGTTTGAGTGTTGCGGGCATCTGTTATCCTTTATTGGGCAAAAGCCATGTTTGGTTTTGGTTGGAGTTCCATTCTACTTTCACGTATTCACCGGTGCTGCGGCTGTCAACAACCACACCACTGTAATCTGCAGCAATAGGCAGTTCGCGGTTGTATCGTCTGTCTACCAGCACCATCAGTTCCACCCTGGCGGGTCTTCCGAAGTTGATGAGTGCATCTATACCTGCACGTATGCTGCGCCCGGTGAAAAGCACATCATCCACCAGGATGATATTCAGATTCTCGGTGCTAAAATCAATTTTACTTGGACGGGGCATATGAATTTCCCCGCGGCGAATATCATCACGAAAGAAGGTATTATCCAGTTCGCCATATCTGGCCTGGTGATCCGGTTTCAGTTCGTTGAGTTTGCTAATTAGAATTCTTGAAAGCTCTACGCCGCGTGGCTGCAGCCCAATAATTGCGCAGTTTTCAAGATTGCCATGCTGCTCGGTCAACTGAAGTACAAACCTTCTGATGATGAGTTCGGTTTGACGGTGGTTGATGAGGATTCTGGCTTCCATTAATTTTCTGACAGCGAAAGTATGATATTGAATTCTTCTTTACTAAGTTTTATTACAGAAAGTCGGCTTTGCTTGATGAGCCCGATCTGTGACAGTCTGCCATCACCTTTTATCTGCGACAGCGTTACCGGTTTTTTCAATTTACTGTGCGGCTTCACATCCACCACTACCCACTGGGTTTCATCAGTGGTTGGATCCTGATAATGCTCTTTGATTACCTCTGCAATGCCCACCACTTCCTTACCCTCGTTACTATGATAAAAGAGGCACAAATCGCCTTTTTTCATCTCGCGGAGGTTGTTTCTTGCCTGAAAATTGCGGACACCATCCCAGAAAGTGGATTGGTCTTTTTCGAATTGTGACCAGCTATATTTGAAAGGTTCAGACTTTATAAGCCAGTGGTTCACTCATGCAAAGGTATAAATAATCTGTTGGATTATCATTAATTTACATTCAAAATTAAGCAATTGAAAAAATATTTTACTTTTTTTAGGCAAGTTTCTTGACAAATCATTCAAACATTGTTAATTTAACCGCCCAAAACTTGATACGTTTTTTAACAAACAACCTTGTTTGCAATAGTTGACATAGAAACAACAGGCGGAAACCCACTGTATGCGGGCATTACGGAAATATGCGCAGTAATTACTGACGGCAACAAGGTGGTGCAGGTGTATGAAACATTGCTTAATCCGGGTTATGCTATCCCCAGAAGTATTACCGCCCTTACAGGTATTTCTCAGGAAATGACCAATAAGGCACCGGTTTTTGCAGAAATAGCCGCACAACTGCATCACCTCCTCCACGATAAAATATTTGTAGCCCACAATGTTAATTTTGATCTGGGTTTCATTCAAAACGAATTTTCCAAAGCCGGATTTTCCTTTCATCCCCCAAAACTATGTACAGTTAAGCTTGCCCGAAAGGCCTTTCCGGGTAGGCGCAGCTACAGTTTAGGCAATATTTGCAGCAATTTGGGAATCGGGATACAAAACCGCCACAGGGCTGGCGGTGATGCTTTTGCAACAGGCGAACTTTTTCATCAGTGCCTGCATCAAATTGGCCATGCCGAAGTGCTTAAAATGGCAAAATCTACCCGTAGAAAAATCACCATCCCCCCTGCACTGAATGAAGATGAAATAAACAACCTGCCTGATGTTCCGGGTGTTTATTTTTTTAAAGATCAAACCGATAAGATTCTTTACACCGGCAAAGCCAACAACATACAAAAACGCGTGCGTCAGCACTTTGATGTAAAACGCGGAAAAACGGCCCTACAGCTTGAGCGTATTCATAAAATAGATTATCAACTGTGCGGGAATGAGCTGCTTTCACTGCTTACAGAAGCCCACGTAATCCATACCCACTGGCCCGAATGGAATGTCAGTGGCAAGCACGTGGGAAACCGCTATGCCATTTACAGATTTCCAACACAAAGCGGCTATTTGCGTCTGCAAACCGAGAAGTTCCGGAAAGGCAGTTTATCAGGCATACCTTTCCCAAGATTCAGAGATGCCAAACAAACACTGGGACGAATGCTGCATGAGCATCATATTTGTCCGGTGCTCGCCCGAAGCCAGGGACGTTGCTTTGTTCCCGGGTGTTATTGTGAAAACCCTTCTGATGAAACACTGACCATTCACAATAAACGTGTGGAAGAGGCCATGATGGAACTTCAGGATCAGAAAAACCGGATTATCGTGAAAGGTGCAGGAAGAAAAACCGGTGAAAAAGCTGTGGTACTTATAGAAAATGGTGCTGCAGCCGGTTGGGGTTTTACAGCAGAACATACTGCAGACAGCGAAATATTAAACTGTATTGACCCTAAGCCGGACATCCCCGAAACCCGGGCTATCATAGCCGGATTCCTACGTCAATCAAAAACACAGGAAAAAATGCCCTACCAAATAATTCCCCTAAACTGAATTAAATTTAATTATTATGAATACATATCTGAAAGAAAACATCAAACTACTGAGAAAACGACGCAAACGCAGCCAGGAAGAAGTGGCCAAATCCCTCAATATCACCCGGTCTGCCTATAACAGTTATGAAAATGGTGTTGCCGAGCCCGGAATCGGCTTGTTGCTGGTCCGTGTAGATTTATCAGCGCTGCCGGAAAGCCAGATCAGCCAACTAGAAAAAGGAATGGACCTGGACTTGAACGGTACTCGGTTGCGGGTGCTGGCAACCACCGTAAATGAGGACAATGAAGAAAATGTAGAATTGGTGCCCCTGAAAGCCAAAGCCGGCTACACCACCGGTTTTGCCGACCCAGAGTTTATCAGGGTGCTGCCTTCCTTCAACATGCCTTTTTTAAGTGCAAACCGAAAATACAGGGCTTTTCAAATCAGTGGCGACAGCATGCCGCCAGTGGTGGATGGCGCACTGGTAACCGGCGAATACGTGCAGGACTGGAACACGATTAAAAATGGCAACCCGTATATTATTGTCACGCAAGATGAAGGTATTGTATTTAAAGTAGTTTACAACCATATTTACCAGGATGGTTCATTGCTGCTTTGCAGTACCAATACTGCTTATGAGCCATATCCGGTAAAAATTTCTGATGTACTGGAAGTATGGAAATTTGTAAATTACATCAACCCCAAGTTTATGGAACCCAAAAGCCAGGACATGGATGATATTGGTCCGGCTTTGCGGGTAATACAGCGTGAAGTAGGCATGATCAAGGAAAAGGTTAAAAACATAGAAGAAAAGTTGTAATCCATGAAAGGTTCTAACGTTAAAAATGAGCCAAAACTCATTGCTGATCTGATAAAAATCGTACTCCAGCCGGAAGCTCATAATGGTTAAAAGCCCTGTCTCATTTTGTAAGGGAATTATTATCTTTGCAAACTCAAATGGGTCAAACCAAAACTATGAACTTTACCAAAGAACAATACCTGCAATGGTATAAAATTCTGCTCTTGGTGCGCAGATTCGAAGAGAAAGCAGCACAGCTCTACGGTCAACAAAAAATCAAAGGTTTTTGCCACCTTTACATTGGCCAGGAAGCCATTGTAGCTGGCATGGTAACTGCAACGAACAAAGATGACAAATTCATCACCGCCTATCGTGATCATGGCCACGCTTTGGCACTGGGCGTATCTGCCAATGCCGTAATGGCCGAGTTATATGGCAAAGCCACAGGATGTAGCGGAGGCAAGGGCGGCAGCATGCACATGTTTAGTAAAGAACATAATTTTGTTGGCGGGCATGGTATTGTAGGCGGACAAATACCGCTGGGTGCAGGTATAGCCCTGGCTGAACAATACAACGGCACAAAAAATGTTTGCCTTTGTTTCTTCGGAGATGGTGCTGTTAGACAAGGAGCTCTTCATGAAACCTTCAACATGGCAATGCTTTGGAAACTGCCTGTGATATTCATATGTGAAAACAATGAATATGCCATGGGAACCAGCGTAGCCCGCACAACCAATGTTCTTGACATTTATAAAATTGGGGCGGCCTACGATATGCCAAGCTACCAGGTAGATGGAATGAAATGTGAAACGGTTCACGAAGCCATTTACGATGCCGCGGAAAAGGCCAGAAATGGCGAAGGCCCTACATTCCTGGAAATTAAAACCTATCGCTACAGAGGTCACAGTATGAGTGATCCTGCTACATACCGCAGTAAGGAAGAGGTTGCTGATTACAAAAAAATAGACCCCATTGAAACCACCAAAGCCAGCATCATTGAAAATGGTTATGCAACCGAAGCAGAACTGGAAAAAATGGAAGAAGACATCATGGCAGAAGTGGATGAATCTGTAACTTTTTCAGAAAACTCGCCCTACCCTGATCCAGCTGATTTATTCAGACACGTATATGTTGAAGACAATTATCCATACATCACAGATTGACCATGTTTGTCTTTCCATGAATTTTAAGTAATTTCGCACCTTTATATTAAAAATGGCCATCGAACTTAACAGCGTTGCATTAAAAGCATATTATGCAGAAAACAAAAGGGTTGTTACCCTTGGAGGCATTAGTTTGCTTAGTGTAGTTACCATCTCTTTGTTCTGGAGTCTTTACTGGCATCCTCACCGTGAATCGGAAGCAGCTGCAAAGCTTGCACCTTTGCACCATTATTTTGATAAAGATTCTTTTGATGTTGTACTCAAAGGCATTAAAGGCAAAAAAATGATGACTGCTCCTGAGATTGCAGACGCATATTTTCTAACCAGCAAAGGGAAAGAGGCGGCCATGATGGCAGGAATTGCTTACATGCAAACCGGTAAATTCGAAAAGGCAATACCTTATCTGGATAAAGCTGATCCCAAAGACCAATTCCTAAGTGCAGCCCTGCTGAATGCGAAAGCATCTTGCTATGCTGAATTGGGTAAAATGGAAAAAGCCGCTGATTATTACGCCGAAGCCGGAGCCAAATCCAAAAGTGATTTTTCTGCTCAATACTGGAGAAGTGCAGGCATCCATTACGAAATGGCAGAATCCTATGGCAAAGCCCTGGAATGTTATGAGAAAATCAAGAACGAATACAGCGCTTCACCCGAGGCCTCAGATATTGATAAGTTCATTTACAAAGTGAAGGCCTTACAGGGCGACTTCAATCAATAAGCCATAGTGGCAACCGCGTCATTCTCTCAAAGCAAGTTCCCCTACAATTTACATCCTGAAAAAATTAAAATTGGGGTGGTAGTTGCCGAGTGGAATAAACACATCACCGAGAAATTACTGCAAGGCGCCTTAGACACACTCCAACAAAATCTGCTTCGTAAAGATCAAATTGAAGTGCTTCATGTTCCCGGTTCATTTGAACTTCCCCACGGGGCTCAACTGTTGTTTGAGCAAAACTGTGATGCGGTTATTTGCCTGGGTTGCGTAATACAAGGTGATACCCCTCATTTTGATTTCGTATGTCAAGCCGCAACTGATGGTATTTTACAGGTTGGACTGGCAGCAAAAAAACCCTGTATTTTCGGGGTAATAACCACCCTTACCGAAGAACAGGCGCAGGAAAGGGTTGGCGGAAAACATGGAAACAAAGGTGCCGAAGCGGCACTTACAGCATGCTGGATGATTGCCGGCAAACAACATCTGAATCTATAATAATTTAATAAAATTCTGTAATCACTTGGAACACCAACAAGACAAAGAAGCGTTGACCGAAAAGAAAGGTGAAAACCAGCTTGCGGAAAACTATGAGGCACAACTAACAGTTGCAGAGCAGCTCATTGACCAATCAGAAGATGCCCATGAAGACCACACGGATTATTCCGAACTGGAAAAAGCTGAAATTCTAAAAAAAGCTGAAGAACTTATTTACAGCCCGGATGTTCGAAAGGCACAGGAAACGTTGAACCGGCTTCGGGACGCTATGGATGCAAAAATCCTGGCCGAAAGACCCGAACAGATTAAGTTGTGGATAGAGGCAGGAAATGAAGCACGCGATTTTAAACCACAACCCGATGAATCCAAACAGGCACTAAATGGCCTTCTTCAAAAATTTAGGGAACGCAGAGAAGATGAGCGTAAACGTGCGGAAGAAGAAAAATTAGCCAACCTTAAAAAGAAACAGGCCGTACTTGAAGATATACGGGAGCTTGCCGAGTCTGAGGAACAGGCAAATTCTCTGAATAAAATGCGCGACCTGATGAAAATGTGGCGCGAAATCAGACAGGTACCTAAAGAATTTCAGGATGAACTTTATACCCGCTATAAGTTCTACGTAGATAAATTTTACGACAACCTCTCTCTTTTCAATGAACTCAAGGAACTGGACCGCGAAAAAAACCTGGAGTACAAAATTGAACTGATTAAAAAAACGGAGGCCCTTGGTGAGGAAAAAGACATCCAAAAAGCCATCAATACGCTCAATAAAATTCATGAAGACTGGCGCAATGCCGGCCCCGTGAGGAGAGAAATTAGCGACGAACTATGGCAGCGCTTCAAAAATGTGAGCGACGTTATAATGAAGCGCAACTATGAGCGTCAGGAAGAAATTAACAGGAAGAAGCAGGAAAATCTAAATATCAAACAGCTGTTGGTAGAAAAATCTGAAGCAGCTATTGCCGTATGGCCCTCTGCAGGGAAAGAATGGGCTGTCCTTGGTAAAGAACTTGATGTTTTGCTTGAACAATGGAAAAAAACCGGACCCGTTCCAGCACAAAAAAACCAGGAAATCTGGGATCGATTCTCCGCTGCCAGACAGCAATTTTTTGCCGCACGCCGAGAGTTTTTCAAAAACATTAACGCCGGACGCGAGGAAAACCTCAAGATTAAAACTGGACTTTGTGAGAAGGCAGAAGCCCTTATGAATAACGAAAATTTCCAAGAAACTGCTGAAAAATTGAATGAACTTCAGGAACAATGGAAAAAAACAGGGCCCGTTCCCGATTCTAAAAATGATGAAGTATGGAAGCGTTTTCGTGCCTCTTTTGATCATTTCTATGCCAGGAAAAATGCATGGATGAAACAGCGTCGCGAAGATGATAAAATTGGAATTTCAGTAAAAGAAGCCATCATCGCAGACATGAAAAAACTGCTGGAACAGGAAAATGTCGAAAATGTATTTCCAAAACTCAAGGAATGTCAGCAGCGCTGGGCCAACAGTGGCTTTGTAAGTGGAAAGGCTTACTTTAACCTGCAAAAGGAATACCGCGAAATAGGGGATGTATTGTTTGCGAAATTCAAACGCAACAACGACAATATGAAGCAGCAGGTGATGAAGGAACACTATGCCGGTGTAGCAGGGCGTTCGGATGGCAAAAACCAGCTTCAATCTGAAGAACGAAAAATCAAAGACCGCATCAAAAAGGCCCAGGAGGAACTGGCTACGATAGAAAACAATAAGAGTTTCTTTGCCCTTAGTAAAAATGCTGAGGCAGTATTGAAGCAGTTTGATAGCAACATACAGAAACTGAAAGAACAGATTGTACGTTTGGAAAAGGAACTTGCTGTAATCCGAAATACCAAATCCGGTAATGCTCAATGAGCTATACAGAACCCTTGACTATTTGGAATACCTGCTGGTCTCAGATACACGGCATGGTACCCACTCCCCTTTCGTTTACCGGCTGCTGGAAGACGTTATTTACGTAAAAAACACAAACCCTGTTTGGGATGGAATTGAGCAAATCCGCAAGGATATGCTGCAGTCTAAATCACGGATTGAATTGCTTGACCTGGGCAGTGGCAACAAAAGTGGACTACATAAGCTCAGCGAAATCACAAACAGAACTGCCAGAGGCGCTAAATATGGCCGACTGCTGCATCGCCTTATCGCCGGATTTCAACCGGAACATTGCCTGGAACTGGGCACCGGTACCGGGATAACTGCTCTTTATCAAGCATCTGCCCTACAGCCCGGTCAAGTTTTTCATACCATTGAAGGAGCACCTGCGCTTTGCGAAATAGCATCCTATAATGCGCTACGGAGTGGTTTATCTGAGCAAATCTTATTTCATGAAGGAAATTTCGAAACAGTGTTGCCGGAACTTTTGCAAAAATTGCAACGTCTGGATTATGCCTACATAGACGGCAATCATACCTATGAAGCAACCACGCGCTACTTCGAATGGATGTTACCATACCTTCACACCCAAAGCATCCTGGTATTTGATGACATATACTGGAATGAAGAGATGAGAAATGCCTGGGCGTTTATCAAAAATCATGCGTCTGTTACCGTTACCATCGATATATTTGCATTCGGGCTTGTATTTTTCAGACCCGAACAAGCCAAAGAGCATTTTAAAATCAGGTATTGAGTTTACAGTTTGAACATAGCGTTAGGGTTAGATACGCAGAATGTGACCGAATGGGATTTGTGCACCACAGCGCCTATATCCTTTATTTTGAAGAAGCACGAACCGAGGCCATGCGCAGCATGGGCTTAAATTACAAAGAAATGGAAGATGCAGGAATCATCATGCCGGTGCGTGCTTTTAACATTGAGTTTAAAAAAGCAGGGCGCTACGATGATTTACTGAAAATCATAGTTAAAGTAACCGAAAAGCCTGCTGTAAGATGCCATTTTGAATATCATACCTATAATCAGGGCGGCGAGCATCTTAATTCGGGATTTACTGAACTTTTTTTTGTAAAAAAGGAAAACCTCAGACCAACACCGCTGCCCGCTTTTTTTGCCTCGGTGATTGATAAACACTTTTAGCCATGAGCAGGTTTTATCGCAACTATCAGCGGGAAGAGCCCATTGAGGACGAATATCATGAAAATCCCGTTGTGCCCACCGATGGTAAAATCATCAGATGGCTCAAAAGCAAAACAATACCCGGTTTTGAAGGACATAACCTTTATGATGTAGGCAAATATTTTTTAAACAGTTTGTTTAAGGAAGACCTAAACCTAAGAGCATCCAGCCTCAGTTTCAACTACTTTCTATCCCTGGTCCCAACCCTAATATTCATTTTAACACTGATTGCCGCTTTGCCAATCAGAGGGGTAAAAAGCAGACTTATCAGCGAACTTAGACTGTTATTGCCGCAAAGTACATGGAAAGAAATTTCATCCACCATTTATGAGTTGTTAAACCACCAAAACAGTGGATTGTTGTCGTTGGGTTTCATCATGGCCCTATATTTTTCAAGCAATGCGTTTCATTCTCTGATTAACAGTTTCAACCGCAGACTCCCCGAAAAAGTGAAACGTAATTGGTTGCAAAACCGCATTCAGGCAGTTGGACTTACATGCCTTGTTGGCGTAATGGTTGTGTTGGTATTGATCTTTCTTACCTGGATGTTTCAGCTGGCGGCATATATGATAAAACACGAGTGGTTCGGATTATCGTTGTGGTTGTTCATCATTAATACCATTGAGTACACTTTAATTGTGGCCCTGATTTTTACCGCTATCAGCAGTTTTTACCGGTTTGGACCTGCACATAAACGCAAATGGCGCTTCATTTCACCGGGCAGTATTTTTGCCGGTGTGCTCAGTATTATAAGTACATATCTTTTTGGGTTGTACGTAAACAATTTTGATGCCTACAATAAAATCTACGGATCTATCGGAGCCATTATCGCCTTGATGGTCTTGATTTATATTAACTGCTTAGTTATTATTGTTGGTTTCGAACTGAATACCAGTATAGATAAGGCCAGTATCACCAAGAAACGCATGGCCGCGTCGGAAGATATTACTTTATAAATATCTTTTCGACTGTTCCGGCACCCAGCTCTGTATTAATGGCCTCCAAAAGCATGAATCTGCGATAAAACATTTCGTTTTTCAACGGTGCATTGTCGAATGTTACATACAGTGTTTTATTCAACAGTTTAATCTCTGAAGTGTGCTTGGAAATCAATGGCCCAGTAATTTTTTCCCATGCATTAACGAGCTTAACCTCCGTAATCTTATGGGTTAAACGGTATTTCTTAAACATGGCTTCAATTACCGCTGATATGTTATTATCCTTCTTATCCACGTGCCAGTTTGCTCTTTTTATATCCGTATGCAAAATAAACCAATAACCCTATGCAGAACCAGGCAAAAAACCAAAACCAGTTGTTGGCAGACATGCCGGTGAGCAAATAGCCACAGGTAGCAAGTCCAAGCACCGGTATTAAATTCCAGTTTTTAAGAATGGCCAGCAAACCCAAAATTATCATCAATATCCAATAGAGCAACATCTCGGGTTGTTCAAACTGATTTATGAAATATTCAGGGGAAAGCGAGAAAATCAATATTTGGGTAATGGCCAGCAATATTGGGAAATAAACCGGAGCTATAAATGGCAGATGGAATGCGCCCTTCTCCCTTTCCTTTTGCGGCAGCAGCAATACACCTCCGCAAACCAGCACAAATGCAAACAAGGTTCCAATACTGGTAAAATCCAATACAAATTTTTCATCGGTAAATAGAATGGGGATGCCCACCACCAATCCGGTAATGATGGTGCTGAAGCCAGGTGTTTTGTATTTGGGGTGTACCTCAGAAAACTTTCTAGGCAACAAGCCGTCTCGGCTCATGCTCATCCATATTCTGGGCTGGCCCATCTGAAAAACCAGCAACACACTGGCCATGGCTACCACAGCACTAATACTAACCAAATACTCCAGCCAAACAATGCCTTTATATTCTAGAACAGTGGCCAGCGGATCATCTACGCCCAACAGCTTATAGGGCATCATTCCGGTAAGAACCAGGGATATAAGTATATACAGAACCGTGCATACCAACAAGGAATAAAACATTCCTTTGGGGAGATTTCGTTGGGGATCTTTTGTTTCCTCAGCCATGGTACTAACCGCATCAAAACCAATGAATGTGAAGAATACAGCAGACACACCTGCCATTACACCACCAAATCCTTCAGGCATGAAAGGTTCAAAATTGGCTGTATCCACGTAAAAAAATCCTACTCCTATCACCAGCAAAATCACAATCAGCTTAATTGCTACCATAATATTTGACGCGTTGCGGCTCTCTTTAATTCCGGTAAACACCAGCCAGGTAATCAATACATTGATAAGAAGTGCAGGCAGGTCCAGAATTATCCTCAATCCCATGATTACCGGTGCCTGATTCCAAGCCATCATCTCGCGGGACTGCATATCTGAACTGCCACCTGAAGCCGCTGAAGCACAGGAGGTATAGTCGGTTGTGAGCCAAACGGGGATATGAACACCCAAATTTTCCAGTAAATGCGTAAAATACCCCGACCAGCTGAAAGCAACATAAATATTGCCGATACTGTATTCCATCAGCAGAGCCCAGCCAATAATCCAGGCAAAGAGTTCTCCAAAAGATGCGTAGGCATAGGTGTAAGCACTGCCTGCGACCGGTATACGCGAAGAAAATTCAGCATAACACAATGCAGCAAAACCGCAAGCAACGGCGCAAATGATGAACAGGAATATAACCCCCGGACCACCCGAGGCGCATGCCTGTCCCACTGAACTAAATATGCCTCCCCCAATAATAGCTGCTATACCAAGCATGGTAAGATCACGAACACCAAGCACCCGGTGAAGCGTATGACCTTCTTCCTGAGAAAAATCACGCTTGGTTCTTCGTATGTTATTCCAAAAAGGTTGCAACATCTTCACCGCGATATTACCCCTAAAATTCGGGTATTTCCATTTTGAAAATTGATTTTTTTTTCTTATATTCGCTTAAGTATGCGCAATCTCTCCGTATGGTTTCTCGCCTTATTGATGCTACTGAGTAGCGGGAGTATGCAGCTGGTTCTTCACAGCTGTCCGGGCAGTGGCGTATTCCTTTTTACTGATTGCGGGATGCATGAATCGGAAGAAAATGCTGATTTACCCGAGTGCTGTAAAAAGAAATTACCCACAAAGACAAAAAAAGAGGACTGCGGAAACTGCGAAGACTTTTTTGTTTTCAGCATAACGCCTAAGTTCGGAAGCGTTGCTACCGCTGAAACAGGAGAACCACCCGTTTACACCCTTGCGCAAAGTATTTTATTGGCCGAGGGAATATCTGATGTTGTGTCCGGTCAACTACAACAGGTTCAGCGTGAGTTGCCTCCCAAACTATTGGAATTTCAGGCACTGCATTGTACCTGGTTGATTTAAAATTTCATTCTTTACTCGTTGATTATCCCTCACTGGGATAGAAAATTGTATTTACCCCAATGTAAAGAATGAAAAACCATGAAAAAATTAACCATCATCACTTTGGCTATCATGACAATGTCACTTGTCAAGCCACCCAAATACCAAACCATTTCATTTACCGTGGAAGGTACCTGCTCCATGTGTAAAGACCGCATAGAAGCAGCACTGGATAAACGCGGCATCAGAAAAGCCGTTTACAATCCGGAGGAAAAAATCCTCACGGTTACCTATAACCCTCAAAAGCTGGAAGAAATACAACTGCATAATCTGGTTGCCATTGCCGGGCACGATACTGAACTGGTAAAGGCCACCAATACTGCATACATGGCTTTGCCAGATTGCTGCCGATACAGAGAGGGGGCAAAATGCGACGACTGAGCAGTCTCATGCTTACGGTTGCCACCCTCTATTCTCAGACATTATTTTCCCAAACGGACACCTCCGGGCCAAAAAACGAGGTTGAAGTAACCGGCGAAAAGAAAGGAATTCTTAGCGGTAAGGGCATACAAAAAACTGAAATCCTCACTG
>JBILTS010000035.1:0-16865 GCA_044371405.1 Bacteroidia bacterium | reverse complement strand
CACCTTCTTGGGGTCGATTACACCGGCCGCAATCAGGTTTTCGTATTTCTCAGTGCGGGCATTGTAACCAAAATCGGCACTGCCTTCGGTTACCTTCTGCACCACGATGCTGCCTTCGCCGCCGGCATTGGCAATAATCTGACGCAGGGGCTCTTCCAATGCACGACGCACGATGCCAATACCGGTGGTTTCGTCTTCGTTATCGCCGGTGAGGCCATCCAGCGCCTTAATGGCACGGATAAAACTCACACCGCCGCCGGGGACGATACCTTCTTCCACCGCAGCACGGGTTGCATGCAGGGCGTCATCTACGCGGTCTTTCTTTTCTTTCATTTCCACTTCGGTAGCGGCACCGATGTAAAGCACAGCCACACCGCCGGCCAGCTTGGCCAGACGCTCCTGCAGCTTCTCACGGTCATAGTCGCTGGTGGTGGTTTCTATCTGTGCCTTGATCTGGTTTACGCGGGCAGCAATGCCTGCCTTATCGCCGGCACCGTTCACGATGGTGGTGTTGTCCTTGTCTATGGTGATTTTCTCAGCACGTCCGAGGTCGGTCAGCTGAGCATCTTCCAGTCGGCGGCCCTGCTCTTCGCTGATTACGCTGCCACCGGTAAGGATGGCAATGTCCTGCAACATTTCTTTTCTGCGATCGCCGAAGCCGGGGGCTTTTACAGCAGCGATTTTCAAGGCACCACGTATTTTGTTTACCACCAAAGTAGCCAGGGCTTCGCCTTCTACATCTTCAGCGATAATCAACAGGGGCTTACCGGTCTGTACCACTTTTTCCAGCACAGGCAGCAAATCCTTCATGGTGCTCACCTTTTTATCATAAATAAGAATGTAAGCGTTCTCAAGATCAGCTTCCATCTTATCGGCATTGGTTACAAAGTAAGGGCTCAGGTAACCGCGGTCGAACTGCATACCTTCCACCACTTCTACAGTAGTATCAGTGCCTTTGGCTTCTTCCACGGTAATTACACCATCTTTACCCACTTTTTTCATGGCTTCGGCAATAAGTTTACCGATGGTGTTGTCGTTGTTGGCAGAGATGGTAGCAACCTGCTCTATTTTAGAGTTGTCGTCTCCTACTGCCTGGCTCATTTTGTCCAGACTCTCAACCGCTGCTTTCACGGCTTTTTCGATTCCGCGCTTGAGGTCCATGGGGTTGGCACCGGCGGCTACGTTTTTCAAACCGGCAGTAACAATGGCCTGTGCCAGTACCGTAGCTGTGGTGGTTCCGTCACCGGCAATGTCAGCAGTCTTGCTGGCTACTTCCTTCAGCATCTGGGCACCCATGTTTTCTACGGGATCTTTCAGCTCAATTTCTTTTGCTACTGATACACCGTCTTTGGTAATCTGGGGTGCACCGAATTTTTTGTCGATAACCACATTGCGGCCTTTGGGACCCAGGGTTACTTTCACTGCGTTTGCTAAAGCATCCACACCGCGCTTCAAACCTTCGCGGGCGGTCACATTAAATTCAATTTTCTTTGCCATGTTTTTTTAAAGATTGATTAGATAATTGCGAAAATGTCACTTTCACGCATGATGAGGTAATCTTTACCTTCCACGTTGATTTCGGTACCGGCATACTTGCCGTAAAGAACGGTGTCGCCCACCTTAACGGTCATGGGCTCATCTTTTTTACCTTCGCCCACGGCTACTACGGTGCCTTTTTGGGGTTTTTCCTTAGCGGTATCGGGGATAATGATACCACCTGCAGTCTTTTGTTCGGCTGCGAGGGGTTCTACCAGAACCCTGTCGGCCAGAGGTTTAACGTTTACTGACATACAATTATAATTTTTTGGTTGTATGCCCTATTAAGTCCAAACCTGTGCCAATTTGGAAATTTGACTTTTTTTTCGTATATTGGGGTAAAATTGTCAGTATGCCGACAAATTATCAGCCAATTTGTCATAATCAGGCATCATGCCTGCCACCATCGGCCACACGAAACAGGTGCAGCACGTAAGGGAAAAGGGCATCCATGCTTTCTTCGGCACCACGGGTGCTGCCTGGCAGGGTAAGAATTAAAGTTTCTTTAATATATCCTGCCACACCACGGCTAACCATGGCATAAGGCATGCGTTCCTGTCCGTATTTGCGGGCTGCTTCCATAATACCGGGAACCTCCCTTTCCAGCATGGGCAGGATGGTTTCGGGTGTTACATCGCGTTTAGACAGCCCGGTTCCGCCGGTGTAGATGAGCAAATCATAACCGTTTTGGTTAGCCAGTTCTGCCTTACGGGCAATATCCTTTGGCTCGTCCGGTATGATGGTATATTCCGCAATGGAGATGCCGAATTTTTCCAGTCGGTGAATGATGGCTTTACCGGCTTTGTCCTCTTTATTCCCTTTCGAAATGGTATCGCTGCACACCACCACCATGGCATTGATTTTTCTTTTTGGAATATCCGTGTAGTCTGATTTACCACCTTTTTTAGCCACCAGCCGAATGTGCTGTATTTCCACATTTTTATCAATGGGTTTCAGCATATCGTACATGGTCAAGGCCGCAATGGCAGCGCCGTGCATGGCTTCTACCTCCACACCTGTTCGATAAATGGCTTTCACTTCTACCCGAATGAGGATGCCAATATCGTTGATGGAAAATTCCACCTTGCAGGATTCCACCGGCAACGGATGACAATCGGGAATCACATGGGCGGTATTTTTAACGGCCAGCAATGCAGCAGCCCTTGAGAATTCAAATACATCACCCTTTGGAACAGCTTTATTCTTGATGGCTTCAAAGGTTTCTATTTTACCCGGCCTTACCACCGCCTCGGCAGTGGCGGTTCGCAGGGTGGTGATTTTGTGGGTGATGTCATTCATGAGGGCGAAGATAAAAGGGTTTTATTATTTGCGTTTGTGATTGTGGTTAATAGTCCGTAAAATTGTCATTTCATGACTTATAAACCCAATGATCAAAGGGCAAAAATGGCCCAGGCATTGCTACTGGCAATTATCATTCTTTATGGAATCGGACTGATTTCTTCATATTTTGAATACCGGCTCATTGACAGCTGGCGCAATGGTGCAGCGGTGGATATGGGCGCTGCCACTACAAATGACCTGCGCCAAAAAATCATCGCAATTTTTCAAATTCTGGCGTTCATTGGTTCGGCCATTTGTTTTATCATGTGGTTTAGAAGGGCTTATGCTAATCTTGACCAAAAAATGAATCTTCGGTACAGTGATGGATGGGCCGCCGGTGGCTGGTTCGTACCCATTTTAAACTTGTGGCGTCCGGTTCAGATGATGAGTGAAATGTACAGGGTAGCCAATGATGTATTGAACTCAAACACGCCTTTCAATCCTAAAACGCTGGGAATGGGTGGAATCGGTGCCTGGTGGTTTGCCTGGATATTTAACAACCTGCTCGGCAGAATTTCGTTTCAAATGAGCACCAAAGCAGAAACCCTCGATGAATTTGCAAATGCCGCTGTGTTCGACATCGTAGCGACCGGCTGGGGCATCGCCACTGCCTTGCTGGCATTGAAAGTAGTGCGGGATTATGCCGCGGTTGAACCAATTTTATTCACAGAGGAATACACCGCCGCTGAACCAGCCTTTGATACGTCATTATTGGATGACTAGTCCAATATTTGCAAATACTGGTTTAAATGTTGCCTGTGAGCTGCTCGGTTAGATTGTCACCTAACCTGATTTGTCATAAATACATCATTTTTGTAGATTTATATCATTTATTGCAAATGTTAAACTATTTTGCGTTCAAACATGACCTTATGAAAAGATTATTACCACTATTTTTATCGATTTTGCTTTCAGCCACAGCACATTCACAATTTGCGCCAAAACTCAATTCATACAAAGCCGATACAATTAAACCAAACGGTACTGTTTTCTCAACTCCACTCAGAGAATCATGGATAACACAGGACAGGTTAGGCGGTGACTGGTGGGTTAGAACAGACTCATGCGGCACATCACCCGGACATGGGAGAAAGATATTTGAGCATTGGGACGCCAATAAAAATCAAACCTGTATTTTCAAACTCTCGGGGGATTTTACCATTTTAGACCTGAATTGCATTAAAGACACCCTGATATTCTGCGGTTACACCAAAACCGATATTTTCAGGGGTGGTAATATGATTTTAGACAAAACAACTGCGGATGGTCTCTCACTGATGTTTGTTATGAGGGTTGACAAATTCGGAAATATCATAAGAACAGACTACATAAATAGGATATTAAAAGCTACCAATTTCTATAACCATGCACGCTTAGCTGTAAATCCGGATAACAATGACGTATATATCAGTTATAAAATATTTAAATCCTTAAACTACGCCTATGTTTCAAAACTTTTAAAGGACTCCTTGGTGCCTCTTTATGAACTGGAGAACTTCACCATTCCTCCGGACATAGATATTAGCAGCAACCGAATTCTGATTACCATTGTTAGTCCAAGTGCTACAAATTTAAAAATCAACGGACAGTCAACATCTTTGTTCAATGCTTTCAATACACTGGTTTTGCTTTCTGATCTTCAGGGAAACAAAATCTGGATGAAGTTCCTGCCTTCTCGTCAATTCTACTTACCTGCCAACAGATTAGGCAAAAACGACGATGTATATGTGGTCATCAATCCGGATACCACCCTACTTATGGAAGGCAGACTGGTCAATAACCCTTTTTTATTGCCTCTGCCTGTTGTATTAAAGTATGAAGCGAATGGAAAACTGCAGTGGATCTATCAGGTACAAAACCCGGCAAATGACACGGGAACTGCAACATTCTTTTCCAGACCTGTGATAATGTCGGATAAGAATCAGGTCCGTTTTCTGATGAATCAAAAAGGCAATATCCACTGGGGCAATGGCGTTATTGGCAAATTTGCACGGGCCTCTGCTACACAAACATTTTCGGGGTATGTAGATCTAACTGAAGACGGAAAAATAGCCGGTTGCCAAATGATTACCTATAATACACCTGGCAATGCTTCAAACCCGCTACAACTTGTTTACAAAGGCAACGGACGCAGCCTATTGACCGCCACCATCAGAAAATCAAATGGGGTTTATTTTGAAAATGATACCATCAGAGACCGACGCCAGGGTATTAATCTATTAATGGAACTGGGTGAAAGTAAATTCCTATCGGCAAATAAATTAAAAACACAAAACAGGTACTCAGTTTTTGCCCATCAAGGAAATCTACATTGGAAAAATGCGACCAACGGAATATCGGTGTATAACATGACAGGAAAATTGTGCTATACCGATAAATCGGCTGATGGCAACGCATTCCTCAACCTGAACAGCGGGTATTATATTATAAAAACAAACGCTGGTAAGGGGCAATTAATTTATTGGTCAAATGAGCACTGATGCTATTTCAGCAGCAGCTTAAATGAGGCAATTCCCAGCACCAGTGCCAAGAGCCATTTCATGGCCTTTGACTGATATTTTGCAGCACCCAGCCAGGCGCCCAAACCGCCAAACACCAGGACAATTCCCATCATAACGGGCAAATTTTCATCCCATGATTGATCTGATTTTATCCAGCCCAGAAGGCCACTCAGACTGTTTACAAAAATAAAGGCCGAACTAAGCGCTGCGGTTTGTTTTTGCCCGGCCCAGCCGGCCAGCAATAAAATCGGAGAAAGCCAAACCCCACCGCCAATGCCGGTGAGTCCGCTTGCAAAGCCAATAACCGAACCAATAATTGCCCCGGCCATTGGGGGCATTTCCCTGATTTTCCTGGGCTCAGCCGGCCTGAAAACCATGAGCACGGATGCAGACATCAGCATCACGCCGAGAATCTTTTTATACAAAGCATCTTCAATGGGTGTCAACCCGCCTAAAAAAGCCATTGGCACTGAAAAACCGGCAAGCCATAGAAAATCGCGCAGCATAAAATAACCACCTTTGTAAAACTGCAAAAAGGCCATCCCTGAAACCACCAGATTTAGCACCAGTGCGTCCGGACGCGCCAGGTAACCGTAATAACCGCAAAGTGCCATAACGGCCAGATAGCCGCTGCCACCACCATGTCCTACCCCGGCATACAGAAACGCCACCAGGGCAAAACCAACGAGCATCCAATATGCATCCATCTCTAAAACAAAATGATTTTCACTACATCACCGGGTTTCAAAACCTCGGTTTCTGCATCTGTTTTGATAAAACAATTGGCTTGTGCAAAGGCATCCAAACGGAAGCTCTCCTGCCCTGCCAGCACCTGCACCTTTCCGCTCTGCAGATTTGCTTTCACAAAATGCGTCAGACCGGGCTTCTGCCTGTATTCATTTTCAAGCAGGGCCGTTTGGAAGATAGAACCGGTTGAAACACCTACGGCTTCTAGCATGTAAGGCCTGATCCAGGCATACCAGCAGGTGAGCACAGAAGCCGGATTGCCCGGCAAACCGAAGATGCGTTTTGCTCCTTTGGTGCCATAATAGAAAGGTTTGGCGGGTTTTTGTTTCAATTTATGAAAGACACATTCCACACCAAGTTCAGTTAGGGTGGGCACCACAAGGTCGTAATCCCCAACCGAGACACCTCCGGTTATCAATACCAGATCGGAAGTTTCCAGGGCTGTTTCCAGCCGGTGGCGCAAATCGGCTATTGTGTCAGAAGCATAAAAGAGATTGGCCTTGATGCCCTGCTGTGATAAGGCACTCAGCAAGCTGAAGCTGTTGCATTCATAAACCTGCCCAGGCAACAATGGCTTTCCGGGTGCCACAATTTCATTGCCGGTAACTACTACGCTCACTGCGGGCATTTCCCACACAGACACTTCGAAAACACCGGCAGAGGCCAGCAACCCCATGGCGCCGGGCGTTAGTTTTTGTCCTGATTGTAGCAGACTATCACCAAGAGCAGACTGGGATCCGGCTTTGCGCACGTTACCACCCTGCCTGAGTTTGTCATCATCTATCCAGAGCAATCCGGCTTCAACACGGGTTTTTTCCTGCATTACTACGGTATCGGCGCCTTCGGGAACCATGGCACCCGTGAAAATACGAACAGCGGTGCCGTTTTCAATCCGCTCAACTTTGGTTTCACCTGCAGCAACCTCCCCTGCTATGTTCATCGGCTTTTGGGGATCAAAATCAGCCCAGCAGAATGCATAGCCATCCATGGCGGAATTGTCAAACGGCGGCACCGCCACTTTGGCAGCAACCGGTTCTGCACAATACATGCCGGCAGCTTCCAACAGCGGAATGGTCCTCTTTTTCAGTGGCAACGGGTACTCCCTAAGCAATTCGGCGGCCTTTTCTGTGGTTATCATCCTCCAATGGCAATCATGCTGCGGTTTTGCAGGGTTTCGGGTTGTATTTTCTCAAAATGCTCATCAAATTGTCCGCCCAGTTTTTCCTTTTTTTGTTTCAGGTTTTCTATGATGAGCGGCTCCACAGATTGCCCGTTTCTAAGGGTAGTGAGCAAATCGGTTTCGTGCGTGGCAAAGAGGCAATTCCGCATTTTACCGTCTGCAGTGAGTCTAAGCCGGTTACAATCACCGCAAAAAGGATGACTCATGGTACTGATGATGGCAAAACTACCCTTTGCCCCTTTCACGAAATATTTATGGGCGGTTTCATGGGGCTCCTTGCCCAGCGGAATAAAATCAAATTTTCCGGCAATGGTTTGCAGGATTTGGTCTCGGGTAAACACTTTATCGTGGTGCCACTGGTTGCCCGTAAACGGCATAAACTCTATAAAGCGAATGTGCACGGGGACATTCAAGCTCCATTCAGCAAAGTCGCAAAGCTCGTTTTCATTAATACCTTTCATCACCACCATATTCACCTTCACATGAAAGCCCTGCTCCAAAGCTTTGTTGATGTTGGTTTTTACCACTTCCAGGCCATCTCTTTTTGTTAGTAACAAAAACCTGTCACGGTTCAGGGTATCCAGACTGATATTGATGCTGCGAACGCCACACGCCTTCAACAATTCGAGGTGCTTGTCCAGAAAAACGCCGTTGCTGGTGAGGGTTAATTGCACCGGCAACGCCGATAATTCCTTTATAATTTCAGGAAATTCTTTGCGCACCAGCGGTTCACCACCGGTAAGCCGGATTTTATTTACACCAAGCTTCACAAACGTTTTTGCCAGTGCAACAATTTCTTCGGTTTGCATGAGCCGATGGTGCGGTGTGCATTGTGTGTCCTCATCGGGCATGCAATAGAAACAGCGAAGATTGCAGGCATCTGTGAGCGATATTCTCAGATACTGATGGGGCCTATGAAAACTGTCGGTGAGCAATGCTTCAAAAATATCATGCCCGGGCGGGATTTGAAAACGTTTCAAGGAATTAACTTTGCCTTGTGCAAACGAGGGTTTTGATTTTAGCAGGCGGAGAAAGCCGCAGAATGGGGCAGCCCAAAGGTTTGCTCGATTATCATGGCATTCCGCAGGTGCAGTATTTGCACAATCTTGCACTATCAATGAAATTGGAAGCATTTGTAAGTTGCCGCGAAGAACAAAAACTACTTTTCTCTGAATTGCCCGTTATCACCGACCATTCCGATTATGCCGGACACGGACCCATTTCGGGCTTATTGTCGGCTTTCAGGGCTTTTGAAGGCAACTGGCTGCTGTTGGGTTGCGACTACCCAGCGTTAAAAAAGGAGACGATTACAAGTCTTCTAAACGCAGATAAATGTTCACTTGATATGATTTGCTTCAAGCACCCGGAATCGGATATGGCAGAGCCGCTGATTGCGTTATACAGGCATTCTGCAGGCAAGCAACTAATGGTTTTTTTTGCCAACGGCGGGAATTCATTGTCAGGATTTATCAGGCAAGGCAATTCCCATTTCATAGACACAGAAGATGCATTAGTTTTGAAAAGCATAGACACACCCGAAGAAAAGGATGCCTTTATGGGCAAAAAACATGAATGAAAAACAGCAGCATATCGCCTTGCAGCGTTTTGAGAAAGGTGTACTGATCGAAACCAACGATGCTGTTTCGGTGGAAGAACCGCTGGAAATACAGGTGGAATATGGCCCGTCAAATGACCGAAGGGTTCAAGCTCTCAGTATTACCATGCGAACACCCGGAAACGACGCAGAACTTGCAGTAGGTTTTTTATTCACCGAAGGCATCATTCATAAAAAGGAAGATATTTTATCGGCTAAACACGTTCAAACACTTCCTGGTGTAAGCAGCAATTACATTCAAGTTTCACTCAACCCTGATTTACAGTTCAAACCTTCTCAGTTGCAGCGCAATTTTTACACCAGCAGCAGCTGCGGTGTTTGTGGCAAAAGCAGTCTGGATTCAGTAAAAACACAGATGCCCAAGAAATCGGGTAAGAGCATACCGGCGCTTTCACCCGAACTGATTTTATCATTGCCTCAAATTCTAAGGAAAAAACAGGAGACTTTCGAAACCACAGGTGGGTTGCATGCTTCGGGATTGTTTGACCCCAGTGGAAAATTGATCTATCTGCGCGAAGATGTAGGCAGGCACAATGCGCTGGACAAGCTGATCGGAAGGGCATTGATGGATGGAACCACACCGCTGGATGAGCATATTCTCTTACTTAGCGGCAGAGCCAGTTTCGAGCTGATGCAGAAAGCCGGAATGGCTGGCATTCCAGTTGTTTGTGCCGTGGGCGCGCCCAGCAGTCTGGCCGTGGAATGTGCCAAAGAATTCGGAATAACCCTAATTGGTTTTTTACGTGAAAATCGGTTTAATATTTACAACGGAGTGTTTTAGCCCGGTTGCTTCCAAACTGTTTTACCCGAATCCAGTATTTCTTTACCCCACACCTGCACTTCTTTTTTTATGCGTTCCACCAGGTAATCGCAGGCCTCAATGGCAGCACGGCGGTGGGCTGATGAAGTAAATACAAAAAGTGAAATCTCACCGGCCGTAACCATTCCTAGACTGTGGTAGATATGCATACAGGTTAGTGAATATTTGGCAAAAGCATCTTCGCGGATGTTGTGCAGGGTTTCCATGGCCATTTCCTGATAAGCTTCATATTCAATGCCGGTTACCGTTTGTCCATTTTCATTCACATCGGCCCTCACCTGCCCCATGAACATGCTATGAGCACCAATATTATGTTTGGTGGCATGTTTGGCAAGACAATCTGCAATAAACGCAGGCGTAATAGGCCCATCCATAAATACTTTTTTATGCTTTTTATCTTCGGTCATGATTTAAAGTTTTGGCAAAATGCCTCGTAATTATAATTTGTAATTGCTTTCGCATTTTCGGGCACCACAATGCTTTTGGCCCCATAGTTAAATGCGTGAGTTTGACCGCTTCTTGTATCCAGATGAAATATCTTTCCATCCATTTCATCTAGTCCTAGCAGTGCATTCAATACAACATTGGCTTGCAGTGTTCCGGCCAGTGCCGGCACAGCACCCAAAATCCCTTCCGTGTTGCATTGCCCCATAAATAAGGGATTGGGAGGCACGGGATAAACATTTCTGTATGAATAGCCCAGATGCGGCCTAAACAATGCCCATTGTATATTAAACTTACTAACCGATGCATGCACCCACGGTTTTTCGAATATTCTGGCTGTATCATCCATTAGATAACGCACCTGTAAATTATCCGAACAATCAACCAATATATCTGCTTCCGGAACCATGGAAACAGCCATTTTTGCATCAAACATAGCATCTACAGCATTTACAAGGCAATGCGGAAAGCGATCCAATAGAAAGCGGGCAGCGGTCTCTGATTTCCCTCTACCCAAATCATGGGGTGTAAAGAGTGGCTGACGGTGCAAGTTGTGTAATTCCACCTTGTCAAAATCAATGATGGTGATTCGTCCCACTCCGCAGGATGCCAGATTTAACAAAAGCGGACAACCCAGACCGCCGGCACCTATAACCAACACGCTGGAAGCATGCAATTTTTGCTGCCCTGACGCCCCAATTTCATTCAACTGAATCTGACGGTGGAAATAACCTTCCATCTTATCCTCCGCTGTAGGGCGGCATAAGCGCTACCTCATCTCCGTATTTGAGTGCAGTATTTTTTGTAATCAAAATTTGATTAACCGCAATAGCAAAGCTTAGATTATTCAATTCCGGAAAGTCTGCCTTCAGCTTTTCGCAAACCGAATCGGTATCTGTTAATTCAAACACATAATTATGTTGTCCGCAAATCTCCGCCAAACGTCCAAACAACAGTACATTCACCATACAGCAAATATAGGTAAATGTGTGCTTTCGAAATTAGTTCCTATTTTTGTGCTGACAAAGTATGGGAATACGCATTGCTGAAATCGCCAGAATTACCGGTGCTGTTGTGGAAGGCAATGCCGATATTGAAATCTCCCTGCCCGGAAAACTGGAAGATGCTGATAACCAAACTTTATGCTTCTTTGCCAACCCCAAATATGAGACGCAGCTATATGCTTCTAAAGCCGCTGCGGTCATTGTTCCTTTTGATTTTAAACCTGCTCAACCGGTATCCTTTGCCCTCATCCGCCATGCCAATCCCTATTTTGCTTTTTGCATGGTATTAAACGCCTGGTTCAACCCAAATGAACCTAAAAAAGGCATAGAAACAGGCAGTTATGTGAATGAAGGCGCTTCGCTGGGTAGCGATGTTTTTGTTGGTGCTACGGCCTACATTGATGAAAATGCAAGGGTTGGCAATAACACACAGATTTATCCCCACGTGTTTGTCGGCAAGGGTGCTACCATTGGAGATAACTGCACTATATACCCGGGAGTAAAAATTTATGCCGGTTGCAAAATTGGCAACAACTGCATCATTCATGCCGGCACTGTAATTGGAAGCGACGGATTTGGTTTTGCACCCATTGGCGATACTTATGCCAAAATACCGCAAATTGGAAACGTGATTATAGAAGATGATGTGGAGATTGGCAGCAACTGCAGTATTGACAGGGCTACCATGGGTAGCACCATTATTCGACGCGGCACCAAACTTGACAACCTGATACAGGTTGCTCACAATGCTGAAATAGGGGCAAACACTGTTATTGCATCGCAAACCGGCGTGAGTGGCAGCACCAAAATCGGAGCCAACTGCCAAATTGGCGGACAGGTGGGATTTGTGGGACACATTAGCATTGCAGACCGCACCGGTATTGGCGCACAATCCGGTGTCACTAAAAGCATAGAGGAAACAGGCACCAACTGGATTGGTTCACCGGCAAGTCCCATGAAAGAGCAATTCAGAAGCTGGGCAGCTTTCAAAAAATTACCGGATTTGCTGAACGAGATGAAGCAACTTGCCAAAGACCTGGAAAACTTAAAGAATAAAAAAGACAATTCCTGATACATAAAATGAGTCAGATAAACCCCAAACAAACTACCCTCAAAGCCCCTGTCACCCTTCATGGTGTAGGATTACATTCCGGTGCGGAAGTATCACTGACATTTCAGCCGGCAGAAGCAAATCACGGATATAAATTTCGCAGGGTAGACTTGCCGGGGCAACCCATTATTGAAGCCGATTGCGATCTGGTAACTGACACTTCCAGGGGAACCACACTTGAAAAGAAAGGGGCCAGCATCAGCACAGTAGAACACGTTTTGGCTGCTTTGGTGGGCCTGGAAATTGATAATGTGCTGCTTGATGTTTCCGGTCCGGAAATGCCCATCATGGACGGCAGTAGCAAACCCTTTGTTGAAGCCCTCACTGCATGCGGAACCATTGAACTGGATGCTGATCGTGAATATTTCGAGATTCCCTACAATATTCATTTTACCGATGAAGCCAATCAGGTAGAGATTATTGCCATGCCGGTAAATGAATATCGTCTTACGGTGATGGTCGATTACAACTCACCCGTTTTGGGCAGTCAGCATGCGGCACTCACGCACATTTCTGAATTTAAAAACCAAATTGCTCCCTGCCGCACGTTTTGCTTCTTGCACGAACTTGAAATGCTTTTGGCTCACAACCTGATCAAGGGTGGAGACCTGAACAATGCCATCGTGGTGGTAGACAGGGCTGTTTCTCAGGATGAACTGGACCGTCTGGCAAAGGTTTTCAATAAACCATCGGTAGAGGTTCGAAAAGAAGGTATCCTCAATAACCTGGACCTGCGCTTTCAAAACGAGCCCGCCAGACATAAATTGCTTGATATGATTGGGGATCTTGCATTGGCCGGGATGCCCATCAAAGGGCAGATTATGGCTGCACGTCCGGGACATGCCAGCAATGTAGCATTTGCCAAGAAAATAAAACAAGTCATCAAAAAAGAGCAACGGCGCAAGCAGGAAGGACCACCTGTTTACGATCCAAACGCAAAACCATTGTACAATACAGCTGACATCATCAAAATGCTACCACACAAGCACCCGTTTTTGCTGGTAGATAAAATAGTCAGCAAAGACCACCGTACCATTGTGGCAGTAAAGAACATCACATACGACCAACCTTTTTTTGCAGGTCACTTCCCCGGTGATCCCATTATGCCTGGGGTGTTGCAGCTGGAAGCCATGGCACAGGCGGGTGGTGTACTGATTTTAAGTACGGTTCCTGATCCGGAGAATTACAGCACCTATTTTTTGAAAATAGACAATGCAAAATTCAAAGACAAGGTAGTGCCCGGCGATACGCTGGTAATGAAAATGGAACTTTTGGATATTCGCAGGGGGATTTGCACCATGATCGGCAGGGCGTTTGTAGGCGATAAACTGGTGAGTGAGGCCGAGATGACGGCCCTAATCAGCAAAATATCCTGACCGAATATTTGAATACCGGGGTGCATCTTAAAAAAATGCATGTATCTTTGACCCACAAACCTATGAAAAAACTTATCTATTCCATGGGCTTCATCGCCCTCTTTGGTATGATTTCCTGCTCTAATCCATCCAAAAAAATTCAGGGCAACTGGATTGTGCAGGATGCTAAATTAACCCTTTCTGAAGCTTCTAAAAATGATTCCAATATGCTGATGATTGCCGGTATGATGGAGGGCATCATTCAACAAATGAAAGGCAAAGCCACCATAGAATTTGGCAAAGAAGGCAAAATGACCCGCATTTTTGGCGGCCAGCCCGAAGTAGGTACGTGGAAAATGTCTGATAACGGCAAACAGTTGATTTCAGGTATGCCCGGATCACCCAAAAAAGACACAACCAACGTTGAGTTTAAGGATGATGACAATATGAGCCTGACTACGCACAGCAAAGAAGCAGATTTCGTTCTTGTTCTGAAGCGAAAGGCCGCAAAATAAATCCCGAAATAGTTTTCAAAAACAATCGCTAATTCTGACATATAGTTATGATTCAACCATTGGCATATGTACATCCTTCGGCCAAAATCGCCGATAATGTTACGATAGACCCATTTGTAACCATTCATGCAAATGTTGAGATTGGTGAAGGAACGCATGTAATGTCGGGTGCTGTCATTTTCAAGGGCAGCAGAATTGGTAAAAATTGTCGGATATTCCCAGGTGCTTCGATTGGCGCCATCCCCCAGGATTTAAAATTTGACGGTGAAGAAACCCTCACCATCATTGGCGATAATACCACAGTAAGGGAATATGTAACCATCAATAAAGGCACCAATGCACAGGGTTACACAAAAGTGGGGTCCAATGTGCTGCTGATGGCCTACGTGCACCTTGCTCATGATTGTGTTGTTGAAGACAATTGTATTCTTGCAAACAGCGTGCAGGTAGCAGGCCACGTTCATATTGGGGAATGGGCGATACTGGGCGGTGCTGCTTTGGTGCACCAGTTTGTTAAAATTGGTCGCCATGCCATGATCAGCGGCGGTAGTCTTGTTCGTAAGGATGTACCACCCTACACTAAAGCTGCCCGCGAACCATTAAGCTATGAAGGTGTAAACAGCATTGGCTTGCGCAGGCGCAATTTCTCTACTGAAAAGATCAGCGAAATTCAGGATATATACCGAAACCTTTTTGTAAAGGGATATAACACGGCCAAGGCAATAAAAATCATTGAAACTGAATTTACCCCTACCACAGAACGCGATGAAATACTGCAGTTTATCAAAGAATCAGACCGCGGTATCATGAAGGGTTATATCACCAAATAATTTTTGCGGCTGTGTTCAGCATTACCCTGGAGGATTGTGGTAAATCATTCAACCGAAACTGGTTGTTCAGAAACTTAAACGAAACATTTCAAACCGGGGAAAAATGGGCCATACTCGGCCCCAACGGATCCGGGAAAAGCACGCTTGGATTGTTGTTGTGCGGGCAGCTGCTTCCAACCGAGGGCAGCATCAAACATTGCATTGATCAGCAATCTGTTCCGCTAAACAACCTGCATCTTAAAGTATCACTTACCTCTCCTGCCCTGGAACTCAATGAAGACCTTACGGCCCGGGAGTTGTTTTCTTTGCACCATAAATTGAAACCCCTTCAAACAGAAAACAGTGCCGGTATTTTTTCATCAATGGCCAATTTTGATGCTAAAACAATGCAAAAACCCATTGCCACTTTCAGCAGCGGGATGAAACAACGGGTAAAGCTGGCTCTGGCCGTAATGAGTGATACGCCACTGCTGATTCTGGATGAACCATTTACCAATCTGGATAAGGCCGGAGAGCAGTTCTTTTATGATTTAATTGATAAATTTGGCCACAATCGCCTGTTAATGATTGCCTCAAACCGGGCTGAGGAATATGCAATCTGCGACCGTCAGATTAAATTATCATCAGGGCTTTACGCCAATGCATAATGGCACAGCCGTGCTATTTTGACCATTGTGTATATTGATGGTATAAAAGCCGGGGCTGAAACCTGCAATTTGGGCACTGTATTGTCTTTCTCCCGGCAACATTACCCATTCACGGCAGAAACGGCCTGATGCATCCATCAGTTTCATTGTCCAGCGTTCAGAGACTTGCTTCCGTGATATGGTAACCCTATCGAAAGCAGGGTTGGGATATATTTTGGGTTGTTCAAGGTTACCAAATTTCCTTAAACGGGCCACCTTTGCCTCCGGAATTTTGGCAAAATGTAAACCTCCTCTCCCATTTCCAAAAATCAGCTCAGGAATAGAATCGTTGTTTATATCTGCAGCTGTTACATTAACGCGGTTGCCGAAGTCGGGTTCCGTGCTATCAGTTACTGTGCGTTGCCAGAGCCAGCCCTCAACGGCCGATAAACTGTCATATATGCTGCGCCCTGTGGGCTTATACAACCTTACCTTGCCAAAAGAGGTTCCCAGCAACACATCCTGCTGTCCATCATTGTCGATATCGGTTACTTCCGGCATTGCGTAACCAAAGGAGAAAAATCCGGCAGGGTTAATTTCATTGCTCCATTCATTGGCACGCATGCCCCATGCATTGGCCAAAGCCAAAACAAAAGACGGTGCACCTACGCTACCCTGATTGACATACAAAGCCACACGCCCGTTATACATGCCAACCAACAGATCCGGCAAGGTATCATTATTATAATTACAAATAGCAGGTGCTGCATTTTCCATCCCCGGGTTTACGGTGATTTTCAATAAATCATCATCGGCAAAAACCAGATTCATGGCTTTACCCGGTCCGGCTGTATTGCGGTACCAGCCCACTTTGCCAAACCGTTCACCATAATACATATCAATGTCTTTATCGCCGTCTACATCACCAAATTTGATAATTAGATCAGATATACCTTTTTGAGAAATGTTTAAATAATCATCGTTAATCTTAACAAAATCAGGCAAACTTTTGCTGCCTTTATTCTCAAATAAAGCTATCCTGTCTTTAAGTCCAGCCGTAATCTCAAAATCACCATTTGAGGCCACAAACAGGTCCTGATCACCATCGTTATCATAATCGCAAAAGGCAACCGAAGTTTTTGCTCCCAGATCTACTGTTTTATCGGCTAGCCAGTCTGTTTGCACAAAGCGAAAATCGGGCTTATTGTCTTTTCCGTGGTTTTTATAATACCAGATATTT